>JACZYS010000199.1:3882-4202 GCA_022570975.1 Candidatus Zixiibacteriota bacterium
TGCCCCGGTCACGGCAAATTTTCTGGGCAAGATTTCTGGCGGACTCTCAGATGACCTCCTTTCCACAATTATCTGTGCCACTCCCAATCCGGTCATGTTTGCTCCATCTATGAACCCAACCATGTGGTCCAACAGCATTACTCAAAAAAATGTAAATAGCCTTAGAGAAAATAATTATCTTTTTATTGATCCCACCGAGGGTGACACAGCGTGCCACCATTATGGAGTCGGCCGTTCAGCCGAGCCGGAAGAGATTTTTGAGCAGCTGAAATTATATTTTGAAATTCAGGACAAAAAAAAGATTCTCTCAAAGAAAAAAA
>JACZYS010000200.1 GCA_022570975.1 Candidatus Zixiibacteriota bacterium
GGAGTCGCCGTCATTTAGCTCGCTGGCGCTCGCGGTCATTCATGGTCATTGAGAAACTGTTGAGGCCGTTTATTAATGAATTAGTTAGATAGCTGCAACCAAAATTATTACACAATTTATTTACTCCGGCCGAGCCATTGACAGTCAAATCAATATATCCGCTCTGGCCGCCACTTGAATAGCTTCTTCCGGCAAGAAAAATGTCGGCTGTTTCACTGCTGATTATGTCTGGACTGGAAACAAATACTTCAAAACTGCTTTGCTCGGTCCAGAACCAGTTATAATAGTCTTCGATAACACCGTTTTTCCATTTCCGGAGTTTATTATCCTGCTCAACATGAACTAATTTTCTATAGGTACTGACCGTGGTATCGGGAGTGGAAAACAAAGTTGCCGGCTGCATTCTCAGCCCGTTAGAATTGAAAAAAGATGACACCGAAAGCCAATAGATATTGTTTGATTCATACGGGTTATTGACAAATGTATCAATCGGGTTGTGAAGCCACCTGTCTGTTGCCTGGCCGTAAAAAACAAACTTATCGCTCTGGTCAAAAGAGCCGTCACCGCCATCGTCCATAATAATTGCAACTTCGCTAAGCTGAGGTCTTGTTGTCAGATTATCAATCGGAAGTTGAAGACCGGAACCATTAAACAGATGCATATCGGCAGAACTGATATTGCTGAGGGTTAAGCCCGCACTTGATAACTCAGAGCCGGAAACAGAATACAAGCCGTTACTGTTCACGGATATCTTAAACCAATTGTTAGTTATGGAAAACGGATGAGCAGCAGAATTTGCACTCAGGGCAAAAGATGTTCGTGATTTTTTGGGAGCCCAATTTTTGAATTGATTGTAGTTGATTATAGATGACTGAAAGATTTTGTCAAAAAATTTGTCAGATAATGCAACATCAGTTGAGCTGTGGTTTGTTTGTCCGCCTTCAAATGATAATCTGATATTCATTTTTTCAACAATCATATTGCCGGTCAAAGGTGACAGCCTGAGAGCAACAAACTGCTTCCCTCTGACCGTCGTTGGTTCTGAAATTTCCACTATATTTGCCGACTTATGAATCTTGGATAGATCTATTGCTTTCTTATTTTCAAATAGTGAGCTTTTCAGAGTTGATACATTTTCCAGAAAAACTCTTGATCCGAACGGTATCCCGATGAGAAGATTGTCAACTAAGGTGATAGATGAATCATCGTTCATCAAGACCTCAAGAGATTGGGCATCAATAATAAGATCAAATTCCAATTCATTTTCGGTTGAATGTTTAATTATGACTTCAGCCGCATATGAAGCTGTTGCAGATGCAAAAAGAATCAAGCAAAGATATAAAGTTGTAAAAGGTCTATTCATAACAAAAACAGGGCAAATTTAGCCCGCAATTAGTTTCACGGTCAAATCAACCAAAAACTCCAAATGTCAGTTTCGTTCAACTAGTAATTTAGTTCAACTAATGAGTTAACTGTTCAGGCTATAAATATTCCTCCATAATCTCTATAAATGCTTTAACAATATAAAGTTCCCAAAAAAATTGTCAAGCGGACAATCTAATTCAGCAAATTTTACTGCAAAAAATCAGCCAAATATTGTCATGGCTCAACAGATTTATTAACCTTATGAATAACAGAATCTTACGGTGTTCCTGCTACTATCTGTTTATACCTAATCACTCAGAAAAGGTTCAAAATTTCACTTTATATGTGAAGTTCTTTTCATATTACTTACTATATCGGGTAATTTAGAACAGTCATACAGTTGTAGCCGCCTCTTTTTTGCTTAGTATCCCAAGTTCACAGGTAAAATGCCTCAAGAAAGCCGACTGTTTTTTGATCTCAAATCCGGTAAGCTTCTCTTTTTGGTCGAAAATTGTTTTTGCTGTTTCGGCAATATATTGAATATGAGAATTTGTATAAACCCTCCTGGGCAGAGCCAGCCTGACCAGTTCACGTCGGGCCGTAAATTTCTGTCCGGTGTTGGGGTCGGTACCCCCAAACATCAGCGAGCCCAATTCCACAGTCCTGACTCCGCCTTCAACATAAAGGGCAACAGCTAAAGCCTGCCCGGGAAATTGATGGTCTGGTATGTGCGGAAGCAATTGACCGGCATCTACAAAGACGGCGTGCCCTCCAATAGGTTCGACAATGGGCATGCCCGATTCTTTCATCAATTCTCCAAAATAACGGATCTGGTCGATTCTAAAATCAAGGTAATCAAAATCGATGACTTCAGTGAGACCAACAGCCAGAGCATCAATATCTCTTCCGGCCAGTCCTCCATAGGTGGAGAATCCTTCGATAACAATCAACAGTTCCGTCAGCCTCTGATAAAGCTTTTCATCATCTAAAGTTATGAACCCGCCGGTATTTACCAGTCCGTCTTTTTTGGCCGACATCATTACCCCATCGCATAAATCAAACATCTCATTGGCAATGGAGATGATTGACATATCTTCGTAACCGGGTTCTTCGGTTTTGATAAAATAACAGTTTTCCGCAAAGCGGGCACAGTCAAAGTAAAAGGGAATATTATATTTTTTACATATGGCTGAGGTCTCTTTGATGTTACTCATTGAAACCGGCTGGCCGCCGACAGAATTGTTGGTGACTGTGGTTATGACGAGCGAAATCTTTTCCGCTCCTTTTTCACTTATAAAACTCTCCAGCCGCTGGTTATCCATGTTCCCTTTAAAACGATAATCCTGATTGGTGAATGACTCCGGTGACGGAAAGTCAACAGCCAAGGCTTTCTTTAAGAGAGTATTGGCTCGCGTAGTATCAAAGTGAGTATTGTTTAAGACATAACTCCCCTCGGAAACTAAGACAGAAAAGAGCAGGTTTTCCGCAGCTCTTCCTTGATGGCAGGGAATCAGAAACTTTTTACAAAAGATTTCATTGACTGTTTTTTTGAATCTTTTAAATGAATCAGACCCGGCATAAGATTCATCACCCATCATTATCGCCGCCCATTGCTTGTTGGACATGGCCGTGGTGCCTGAATCGGTGAGCAGGTCAATATAGACATCAGATGCATCCAGCTTGAAAGTGTTAAACTTAGCCTCTCTTATTCTTTTTAATCTCTGATCTCTTGAGAGAAGCTTTATTTGCTCTATTGATTTTATCCGGTATGGTTCGGCCGGTTGTCTTTTTCTTGACATTTTTTCTCCTAAATAATTAAAACGTTTAGTAAACAGAAATTACAAGGAGAGAATTAGATGACATCTTTCTTGCGGAGGCGGTGATATTTCATGCCCAAGTGGGAGGGAACAATCTTGAATATTTTATTTAATAATTTCATACTTTTTGCAATTTTAAATCTACTCTTATATTGCCTGTAACTAATTTACGATAATTTCTTATCTCTGTGTCAACATATTTCTCTAATAACGGAAATTTTTCTATTTTGTCAATAATTCCAAGTTGTTTTAGCACTTCTATACATATAGGGGCTAATGCCCGGTTGTTGCCGTCCAAAACTTTGACCGCTATCCCAATTTCTTCGTTTGAAAAGCCTATTCCCTCCAGAGATTCGGCTCCAACCTTGCAGACAATATTGCCCGGAAAAGAGCGCATAAGGTCCAAATCCGGTCTTTTTTCTCCGGACACCATTTCCGGGAACTCTTTCATCACCTTACTTGATACAGCAAGGGCCCTGGAAGTTGATTCTACTTTAGCTTTTGCCATAGCGAGATTCTTGAAACCGATAGCAAGATTTTTGAGCGGCATTGAAAAATTTGGTGCTGAGCAGCCGTCTATGCCTATTTTCATTTTGTCCGATGAATACTCGCAGGCAGAAGCCACAGCTTCTTTTATCATCAGCTGATGTTTGGAGTTTGGATCCAGATATCTCTCAGTGGGAACGCCTAAATATTTTGCCAGAGCAAGAAAACCGGAATGTTTGCCGGAACAATTGTGACGACTGGGGTCTTTGTCTTCTCCTTCTTGCGGATAAAGAGAGTTGAGTCTCATCTCAAGCGGAAGATGAAAACCGCACAGAAGATCCTCCGGGCTGTTATCGGCCAGTTTCAAATTGGAAAGGACAACTTCCCGGTGCCTGTCACTTCCGTTGTGAGAGCCACACATTATTGACAGTTGTTCATTTGAAAAACGGTAATGCTCTGAAGCTCCGCTTTCTATTAATGGAAGAAGCTGAAACGGTTTT
>JACZYS010000201.1 GCA_022570975.1 Candidatus Zixiibacteriota bacterium
GAAAATGTCAAAACTTCTACAGTGTATGAGTCCAAAGATGACGGGACAGCTGCTGTTTTCTTTGGGAAATCTATATCTGATGAACTTTCTGATCTCTGCACCCAGGACGAGTATAGTTCTGTTTTTGAAAAAGCTGATGAAGAATTCCAGACTCAGTTAACTACCGCAACCATGTACAATTTTTGTTGGGATTATGTCAGCAATATCAAAAATGCAATCAGTTCTGATTTCAGTGAAATAGGAGCCAATCTAAAAATATCTACGAACCTAAAAGTTCATGATGGCGTCAATATGATAAATGAGAATGATATCTTTCTTGGTAATGGTGTAACTGTATATCCATCGGCAACGCTTGATGCCTCAGCGGGACCCATATTCATAGGAGAAAATTGTAAAATTGAGTCAATGGCCGCAATTTATGGTCCCTGCCATATTGGTGACAATTCTGTTGTCCTGGCCGGAAAACTTGTACACTCTTCTATTGGTCATAGTTGCCGTGTTGGGGGAGAGGTCGAAAAATCGATTTTTGCTCCTTACGTCAATAAATATCACAGTGGTTTTATCGGCCATAGTTATGTTGGTTCATGGGTAAATTTTGGGGCATTGACAACCAATTCAGATTTGAAAAATAATTACTCAAACATAAAAGTTGTTCTGAACAGTGAAGAAATAGCAACCGGAATGATGAAAGTCGGTTCATTTATTGGAGACTACTGTAAATTTGGGATCGGTAGTCTGCTAAATACCGGTATAAATATTGGCGTCAGCTGCAACATTTTTGGAGGCCAGTTAACCTTGGACAAAGAGGTGCCGTCGTTCAGATGGGGAAATAGCGGTAAATTTAAAGAATATGATTTGGCAAAAGCAATTGAGACGGCCAAAATTGCTATGGCCAGAAGGAGAGTTAAACTGACAAGCTCAGAAATAGAATTATTGACCAGTATCCATCAAGGAAATAATGATGAAAGGGGAGTGGTTAATTTTTGAGCGGCTTCCCAATGAATGAAATTTCCAAAAACAATCAATACCTGCTTTGCTTTTCGGCCATTTTAATCTACACCATATTGGCAAACAGCTTTAATTTTACTCAGGATGACGCCTATATCTCTTATCGTTATGTTGCCAACTATTTAAACGGCGACGGGTTGGTTTATAACATAGGCGAGCAAATCGAAGGATTCACAAATTTCGGATGGGTTATATTTCTTATTTTTTTCGGCACTCTGGGTGCGGACTTTTTGGTAGTTTCAAAAATCAGTGGATTTCTCTTTGGGTGCGGAATTATTTTTCTCACTTTTCAGATAGCCAAAGAAGTTTTTGGCAGGGATAGGTTATGGTTTGCGGTTGCCGCATTATCTCTTGCCGCCGTAAATCAATCGCTGGCATACTGGTCACCGGCCGGGCTTGAAACTGCTGCCTTCGCTTTTTTTGTTATGCTGGCAATTTATTTGTATATTAAAAGAAGCTACTGGTTGATTTTTGCTTTTGTGATTGTTGTCTGGCTCAGACCGGATGGTGCTCTGGTTGTAGGCCTGCTGATTTTAATTGAATTGATTAACAGTAAGAAATTCCCCAAATTTACTTTTAATGCTGCTATCATTGCATTGATATTATCCCTGCCATTTGTGGTCTTCAAAATTTCATATTATGGCTCAATATTTCCAAATCCGTTTTATGCCAAAACAGGATTCAATATCGAGCAATTAACTAATGGCTTGGAATACACTTTCAGGTTTCTCAGGCATTATGGTTTTTTTGGTTTTGGTCTGGTAATGCCAATTTTCTTTTTCAAGAAAATGCCTTCTTCTGCAAGGACCGTCTATCTTTTTGTTTTACTTTATACTGCATATATAACTCTGGTAGGAGGAGACGTCTTAAAAGTCCACAGATTTTTCTTGCCGATAATTGGCAGCTCGGCTGTTTTAATAATTATGTCGGTGATGTTTCTTATTCAAAAGGTAAAAAAGTCCACTTTGAACAGTTTGCTTCTGCTAATTACATTAGTTCTGGTCGGATTCAGTTATTTTCTTCCGAAAACATTTGTAAAATACTACAATTACCGTGAAATAAAATTCCTTGAGAAAATGGAATTTACTGCAACCGGACTTTTAAACTCGGACTCAACAAACTTCTCGGTTGCGCTTCCAACTATTGGGATATTTGGATACATTCTTTTGGGTCACGAGATTATTGATATGGTCGGGCTGACTGATTCCACTATCGCCCGTCATAGTGAAAAACCGGTTCCCGGGATGGAGACAACCTGGAAAGAAACCAAACATAACTCAAAATATATTCTGACTCGTGCTCCGGACTACATCTCATTCTCTACCGGAATCAAACCATCGGCACCGGCAGAAAGGGCGCTGCTTTTGTATCCGCAGTTTTTAAATTCTTACCTGACCAGAGGTTGGTTTTACAAGTCTGATCCTAACAGCAATGTAGGAATCATGAGTAACGTATTCAAGAAAGTTCATCCGATTGTGGGTGAAATAAAACCTGTTTATCCGGTCAAGTTTGTGGAAAATTACAAGCTCGGTTTGGACAACTACACTTCCAGAAAATTCAAAGAGGCAATCTTCTATTTTAATAAAGCCCTCAAATCATCACCCGAGCCTTTTTATCTCTACCTGATTTATTCAAAAGGGTTCTGCCACATGGTTCTTCAGGAACATAAGAAATCAGTCAGGATGTTTGAAATGATTCTTGCCAGAGATTCTTTAGTGTATGAAGCCCATAAAGAGTTATACATGTATGCAAGGCTGGATAGGGATAAAGAAGCTGAAGAGCTTCATGAACGATGGATAAAAGAACTCGTTCCCTGGTATTTTGACAGATTGAGTTCGGAAGTTGATAAACTGGTAGAACAAAACCGAAGATAGTCCTGAGTTCGGTCATTTTAAGACAATAAGATAAAACTCAAAAAATTAAGCAATTGACAAAATTGAAAGCCGATATATATTAACAACGCCAAATATTGCGGGAATAGCTCAGTTGGTAGAGCACCACCTTGCCAAGGTGGCTGTCGCGAGTTCGAGTCTCGTTTCCCGCTTTTTTGTTTGGGCGCCATAGCCAAGTGGTAAGGCAGAGGTCTGCAAAACCTTTATTCCCCAGTTCGAATCTGGGTGGCGCCTTTTATAATTTCTTAATTTTTCATTCCTGCGCTCGCCTCGGCGAATTTATTTTTCAGCGAAAAGGCAGGAAGCCACGAGCAGGGCAGTAAGGATACGTGCCGATCAAGGAAATATTATATGGACTTGTGGAAAATCACTTGCGGAGAATCCATGCTCTTGCAGAGACACTGGAATAGCCAGTATTTTCCTGTCGGTTGACTGATGCTAGTAGTGAATTATATTGAACAGATAGGACCCACCTGAAAAGTGGGTAACTCAGAACAAGAAAAGGAGGAAGGCTATGAGTTACATTGAGAAAAATCTCTTGAATGGCGAGAATATACTTTATAGCGGCAAAATGCACTGGGTAGTTTTTCTTTGGCCAATAATTTGGCTTATTATTGGTCTAATGCTTTTGGATAGTTTCGGCGGTCTGTTCATTCTAATTGCGTTAGGTACAAGTATTGCTTCATTGATCAACTACACGACATCCGAATTTGGAATAACAAACAAACGCGTTATCGTAAAAGTTGGGTTCATCCGTAGAAATTCACTTGAAGTGCTACTAAGCAAGGTTGAAGGTATTCAAGTCAATCAAGGTATTTTGGGTAGGATTTTGGGATTTGGTTCGAT
This sequence comes from Candidatus Zixiibacteriota bacterium, assembly GCA_022570975.1. Lineage (GTDB taxonomy): Bacteria > Zixibacteria > MSB-5A5 > GN15 > FEB-12 > JACZYS01. Next base: position 3,747 of record JACZYS010000201.1, read on the forward strand.
TACGGTAACTGGTACAGGTGGCACAAAAGATCCGTTTCATAAGATTGCAGCACCTCTTGAGTTTAGAAAAAGTGTTCAAGAGCAAATTGCAGCCGTTCAAGATCCAATATAATACTGAAAATGTTTGCATAACAAGCCGCTGGAAAATGCTCAATGCCGCGATTAGGCCGCTTGATATAGCTAAGTGGTAAGGCAGAGGTCTGCAAAACCTTTATTCCCCAGTTCGAATCTGGGTGGCGCCTATTTTGTATTTTAGCCTCTGCAGTTTCCCCAAGTATTGTATATCCACGTTGTTGCGGGCTGAATATATTCAGCCCGTTGAAGCTCATCACCTTGTGCATTTTGAAGAGCGGTTATTCAGTCAATATAATTGGGTTCGTTTTGTCATATTTAACATCT
>JACZYS010000202.1 GCA_022570975.1 Candidatus Zixiibacteriota bacterium
CTCATTAAATGTGAATGATATTTTTGGTCAGAAGATTTTTGATGAAAACCAATCGGGTGATAAATTCAGAGAAACCACCTCCTTTGAGTTTCTCGCCAAACAAAAGAACTCTGACCTTCTTCCGGTTTATATATATGTTTCTCCGGTCTTTGACGAAAACGAGAAAGTAAAAGCCTATATATTTATTGTCAGAGATATCTCTGAAAGTAAGGGGTATCAGGAGATGATGATTCGTCTTGACCGTTATTATACCAGAGGTGAGATGATGGGACATATTGCTCATGATATCAATAATTATCTTTCCGTTTTATCAGGTAATCTGGAACTCTTTCCAATCTTCTTGAAAAAGGGAGACCGAGAAAAAATTGATCAGAAAATGGAAATAATGAAAGAGACGATTGATAAGATTATTAAGTTCTCAAACGGTCTGATGGAGCCGCATAAAGAAAAAGCTGTTTTTGAAAAAGTTGATATGAACCAGCTGGTTGAGAACATGGTAGCCTTCCTGAAACCCCAAAACAGATTTGATCATATTAAAGTTACCACCGAACTTTCTCTGGATATGCAGCAAGTTTACCTTGATGCCGGACAGATTCAGCAACTGATAGTAAATTTTATTTACAACGCTGCCGATGCATTAAGTTCAAGTGAAGAAACAACTGACAAGAAAATTGTGGTAACAACAAAGACGATAAGCGATGAAAACTCTCAGAAAGTACTGGTTGAAGTAAAAGACAACGGCCCGGGTATTGATGAAGACAAACAGGAAAAACTTTTCAGTCATCGTTTTACAACCAAGAGAACGGGGCACGGAATAGGACTTATGACCTGTGCCAAAATTATAGAAAGTCACCACGGTCACATTGGTTATCGGACCGACAACGGTGCTGTCTTCTATTTTGAAATCCCCTTGGAACAGCCGCTCCAATCTGAGAAAAAAACAAGCGAGACATTGGTAAAATCATCATAACGTTTTTTGTCATCAACTTTTTGTTGCCGCCTTTGAACCAATAAAATATCTTGCGGCATGACTAATTCTCAAAACAAACTAAATTTAATGTTCAAAACCGACCAGCGCTATTTATTACCTACCGCCCTTTCACTTATATTTTTTTCGGTTTTCATTCTCACCTGGTATTCCATTGACCAGAGCAGAAAAGAGAGTCTTAAGCTTTTAAAAATTCAGGGCAAAGCTTTTACCGAGGCCTTAGCTCAGGCATCACAGAGCAGTATTGAATCTGAGTCAATTTATGATATTCTTCTCCATAAAAGATTTAACGAAATTGTCCTTTCACTTGAGAGTAACCGAAATTTGTTGACCAGAGAAAGACTTGCCGCTTTCATAAATGACCATAATCTTTTGAATATTATAATTTACGAAAAATCAACAGACTCAGTTAAAGAGCTTTTAAACGGTGTAGAAAAATTCAGACTGCCAGTCTCCATTTATGAAGAGATTCAAAATATTTTTGATTTTCCGGAATCCAGTTATCTCCTTCTTCTGGAGCAAAGCGAAAGCCTGTTTGAGGCCAGTCATTATTATATTACTATTTCATATGACTTAAAGCGCGTCTATCTTATAGTTTCCGATGCTCTCTATTTTGTTGAAGCTCTCAAACAATCACAGTTTGGATATCTGGCCCAGAATATTGCCAGGGAAACGGGAGTGGAATATATCATTTACCAGTCCCCGGAAGGGATTATCTTTGCCTCCCGAAAACCGGGTGAACTTCTGGCAATTGAATCAGACCCGTTCTTAGTAGATGCTTTGCAGAGTGACACAATTGTCAATAGAATGACTGAATTTCAAGGAACTGAAGTTTTGGAGTTGGTCAGACCATTTGCCACCAAAGAGTTTCCCTTTGGACTCTTCCGGGTGGGAATGTCGCTCAACAGTTATAAGGCTATTATGAGAGGATACAACCTTCAGATAATCTCTATCTCAGGAATTATCTCTCTGCTTGTGCTATTGATTTTCCTCTTTTCATACAATCGAGCCCGGAGAAAGGAGATAAGCCGGGAGCTTTCTGAAGTAAAATCAGTCACTGACAAACTGTTCAATGAAATCAACTCCGGGCTGGCCGTAATCAATAAGAGCGGCAGAGTAACCATGGCCAATAAGTCGATGGAAAAAATTCTGGGTCAGAGCAATATTGAAGGTATGAAGTGGAGAGACTTTCAAAAATATCTTGGTTCTAAACTCCCGATGGATAATTATTATTATGTGGTTAAACTGAATGATAAACCTGAACTTTATAAGGGGCGTGTTAAGCCGATCGTATTGAAAGCGGGTGTTGTTTCGGGTTCCGTTACTGATGATAAGTCTTTGCTTGTCTTAAAGGAAACGGTTTCCGCTTTAAGTGAAAAAATTGAAACCATTTCAAAAGGAAACGGCGTTTCGATGGAAATGCTTCTGGAAGTAACGAAGCAAAGTTATGTTGCAAGGATTGATTTCTTAGGTGTTGAAATCAATAAAAAAGATATGGATTATAACCGATTAGAATTAAAGTGTGCTAAACTAGAGGAAGAGTTGAATGATGCAGATGTTGTGATCGCGGATCTCGAGGGAAAAACCGGTGTCATGCAATATGTGTCTATTGCAAAAGAGTTTCTGCAAATGAAAGCCGGTAGTCTTAAGGGCATTGAAAACTTGGGAGATAGCAACCCCTCGGATATTCCATCGGATATTACAGAAGTGCTTGGGGTTGTAAATTGGGTGGCTGTTGATCCTAATATAATTAATGAGATCGTGCATTATATAAAAGTATTTGCAAATAAATTACCATTAAAAGGAAAATAATCATGGCAGGTTCATTTATGCGAAAGGTGCAGAACACTCCGAAGGTTAAAGCTGTACGCAAGCGCATTGCTAAGAAAAAAATAGAATTGAAACGTGAAAGCTCTCTCTTTAAGCGTTTGATTAAATCTGAATCTAAACGGCTTGGTCGAGTATTACAAAAGAAAGAAAAATCCAAGCGGAAAAAGCGTAAATAATCACTACTGCCTGATTAGTTGTCCTGAAATATTAATTAATTGTTTTTCTAAATTTATTTGGTTTGTTAGTGTGAAAATAAAAAAATTCGTAAATTGCATAAGTTATATCGGTAGCCCACACTCTACTGGTGTAATCTTTCTAGCGGCGGGTGTAGAACAAACCATGCATCCGCCATCTTTTTGTTCTCCTTTTATAATTCCCTTCAAAAATCAAAGCCAGAATAATTCCCGTTTAAAAGCAATACTTTGTTGTCTCTTACTATTAACAATTAAAAAGGACTAAAATATGAAAATTGAAGATTTGCAAGCCGCACTCATTCATTACAACAAAATGCATGAATTGAAAAGGGATATTCGCTTGTTAAAGGACTTCCTGAAGAACATTAAAGAAAGTGATGTTCTATGTATTGAACTTCATAACAAAGGGACTGGCAGTCTCAAAATAGAAGAAATTTGGGGTGGTTTTAAGATAAACGTAGTTCAATCGGTAATAAATTTTAAAATCGAACAATTAAAATCAGTTGAAAATGCTTTAGAACGGATTTAATTATGTCTTTATTTAATATGTCCGGTAGTAATTACCTTAAAAGTTTACAAAATAAATATATCTCGAGCCGAGTTCCTTTCAAAATTACCTGTAATAATTACTTGAAATATAAAATTGAAGGGGAAATTTGATGTCCTTTTACTTGTCTACCTATATTAGACCTAATTCATCCGGAAAAAAACTCTGTTTAGAGACTTAAATGAGCAGTTGCAGAGTATATCATAAATATTCAGATTATCTTAAAAATGTTGTTGAAAAATGCTCACATAAATATGTAATTTTAGAAAGGAATGATTTTAAGCAGTTCGCAAGGTTTAGAATAATTGATGTAAATGAGGAAATGCCTACTGGAATTTTGTTTAAAATCGTTCCGGCAAAGTGTAAATCATATTCCTGTTTAGTTTGTGGAAGGAAAAAAGTATTTGATCTTGTAGAGAGATTAAAAACTGTGGATTTGAAGGGTTACAGATTCTTTACTTTAACACTTCGTAATGAATATTCGAATGAAAATACTGAAAAGAATTTAAAACGGATTTCAGATTGTTTCAATAAGTTGAATAATAATCTTAGAAAATTATCTGAGTTC
>JACZYS010000203.1 GCA_022570975.1 Candidatus Zixiibacteriota bacterium
AAGCAGGCCATAGTGATCAAGAAACTTAACACCGGGACATGATTGTTTCACCCGGTCTATCCATGTCTGCCCGATCGATGCCCGATCGCGGATTTTCGCCGAAACATCCGGTGACAGCTTGGTCATTAGAACATAAGTTGGCATGACAAGGGTCCTTTCATGGTATATAATGTCCTCAAAACTATTTTTCTATAGTAAAGGAGAATCAGTGACAGCTGGAAAAGTGCCGCGATGGATTTTTCCTCTATCGGTTCAAAAGTGTTGTTATGTCTTTTCCTTCAACAATAACATCACAGATTAATTGTCCACTGGTAGCCGTTTTTGGATTTCGAAGTTCGACGTGTTTGCCTCGAATAATGTTTTCCAGGCCTTTCATGGCTTCTTCAAATCCAGTTTCTCCTGGTCCGGGGGGTGTGAATCCGTTAATCTTGATTGTGTCCCCTTCCTCTTGACCAGTCGACTGCCAGAGGGGTTTGACTCTAAATGTATCAGCGTTGATAACTTCAGTTACAGTCACTCTGGTTGTCTTTAGTTTCATGGTTTCCTCCTCTTCTTAATACAGGATAAATCCATATTGCCGCGGCACTTCGCTATCTCGCTTGGTGGAGGGATACCCCACCAAATTATTTATATCGAATACGGATATTAGAGTCAACATAAAAAAACTCGATATTTGCCGAAGAAAAGGGTTCAAACGCCGGTTATGACTTATCTGCTTTGGGTTTTCCGGTCACCCTGACGACCAAAATAGAGATTTCATAGAGCATATAAAGTGGGATGGAGAGCATAACCTGAGTAAAAACATCCGGCGGAGTAATAATGGCTGAAACAATCAAAATCCCTACAAGCGCATATCGTCTTCCCTTGCTCAACATTCTGGCGTTAACAATCCCCATCTTGCCTAAAAAATAAGCCGCAATTGGCATCTGAAATCCAAAGCCAAATGCCATCATCAATAAACCGGCAAAAGAGATATAACTGCCAATGGTAATAGTGTTAATAATCTGCTCGCCGGAGAAGCCGGTAAGAAAATCAATAGACAACGGAAGCACGACCATAAAACAAAACCCGGCACCAATCACAAAGAGGATGGTAGAAATAAAAACCAGAGGAATAATAAAGAGCCGCTCTTTTTTGTAAAGCCCGGGCGAAACAAACGACCACATCTGATAAAAAATAACCGAAGCCGACCCAATAAACCCGGCTATCAATGAAATTTTTAGGTAAGCATAAAAGGCACCGGTGACGGCAATGTTATACAGCTGAACATCGCCAATCGGAATCTGTATCAGATCTACCAGCTGCTCTGAAAAATAAAAGGCAATACCGGAAAAAAGAAAAATGGAAAGCACCGCCTTTATCAGGCGGTGTCTCAACTCTTCCAAATGATCCAAAAATCCCATTGGGTTTTTGCTACTCATGATATTTGATTACCCTGCTTACTCAAGCAGTTTTTTCATCTCTTCCAGGAATTCACTTTTGTCTTTGAAATTTCGGTAGACGGAGGCAAACCGGACATAAGCAATTTCATCCAATGTTCTCAGTTTTATCATGACCATTTCTCCAATCTCCCGGCTGGGGACCTCGGCCTTGTAACTCCGGCTTAACTGTGACTCAACCTCGGTCACAATATCCTCAATCTCTTTCATGGTCACCGGTCTTTTGTTACAGGCCATTTTTATTCCATGGATCAGCTTAAACCGGTCAAACGGCTCTCTCTGGCTATCCGACTTAATAACGGTCAGAGTCCCCTGCTCTACATATTCATAAGTAGTATAACGTTCAGAGCATTTCAGACACTCGCGCCTTCGCCTGACCGACCTGCCATCGGAAGAAGGACGGCTGTCAACCACCTTGTCTTCCATATGTCCACATCCCGGACACCTCACAGGCAGGGCCTGTCTTTAGCATAACTGAATATTTCAGAAACATCATGGACATTTTTAGTTATTAAGCCATACTTAGCATTTGATGCTTGCAGGCTGTGCCTGATTTTTTTGTTGTTGACGGTTTCAGTTAAGTTGTAGTTAATACTAATCAAGATTTCAAACCTTAGTTACGTAAATAGCTTCCCTTTAAAAAAAGCAACAAAGTTTCTTGTTCATTCAATTCGATCTCCAGCATCCCTCTAAAAAAAGTAACGAAGTTACTTGCCCATCTCGTCGATTATCCAGTCGATATATTTTGGCAACCCCTCGGCTACCTGCACGGTGATGACTTCCGGAACTGCATATGGATGGTGCAATATTACATAACCGGTTAAGTCTTCAATTTTCTGATGAGTGGTTTTGACAATCAACATCGATTCTTCGGCAGACTCCACCTTATCTCCCGACCAGTAATATGATTTTACTTTGGGGGTGATATTTACGCAGGCAGCCATTCGTGATTGGACCAAACCTTTGGCCATCTCCTCCGCTTTCCCTGTGGGAATTGTTATAAATACTACTCTGACATTTTCCATTAACTTTTAACCTCCCTCTTAAGTTGTTTTTCTACTGATTTTATTTTGCCCGATATCCGGCCGACTGCCCCTTTGCGGTCATCGATAGTAATAGAGATATATATCCGGCTATGATTTTTTCTTAAGGCTACTCTGGCTCTGTTGATAAGTTTCATAACCGTCTCCCAGCTGCCTTCGATAACCGTGGACATCGATGACACTTTATACGGCAGACCGGATTTATCAATAATATCAATCACTCTGGCAACATCTTTTGATGATGACTCCCCTTTTTTGTCTGTGGGAAACATGGTCAGCTGAAAAAGCATTATGCCGTCTCCTTGAGTCTGGATGCGTAGAGCGGAAACTTCTGGCAAAGTTCTTTTACTTTTTCAGAAATCCGGGCAAGAGTGTCGTCATCGCGTCGATTCTGTATCGCTTCGTCAATTAATCCGGCGATAATATTCATTTCGTCCTTACCCATACCTCTTGTAGTAATGGCCGGGGTTCCGATTCTTATTCCCGAGGTAACAAACGGCTTCTCCGGGTCAAAGGGAACAGTATTTTTATTGACCGTAATTCCGGCCTTATCCAATGCATTTTCAACTTTTTTTCCGGTTACTTTTGGGATATCTATAAACGAAAGAAGCATCAGGTGAGTGTCGGTTCCGCCGGTTACAACTTTGTGTCCTTTGTCAGCCAGTGCGCCGGCGAGTTCTTTTGCATTCTCTACTATTTTATGTTGGTAAGATTTGAAATCATCGGTCATTGCTTCTTTGAAAGCAACCGCTTTTGCCGCAATAATATGCATCAGCGGGCCACCCTGAATTCCGGGCATCACCGTTCTATCCAAGTCGGCGGCGTATTGCTCTTTGCACATCACAACGCCACCGCGCGGGCCCCGCAATGTTTTATGAGTGGTGGAAGTAACAAAATCCGCATACGGTATTGGCGACTCATGAATCCCGGCTGCTACCAGACCGGCAATATGAGCAATGTCGACCATCAAGAGCGCCCCAACTTCATCGCAAATTTCTCTGAATCTTTTGAAATCCAGTCTCCTCGGATATGCAGAAGCTCCGGCCACAATCATTTTTGGTTTTTCTCTTTTTGCCGTTTCAAGCAGGAGGTCATAGTCAATTGTTTCTGTCTCTTTGTTTACCTGATACCCGACAAAACTATAGAGCTTACCGGAAAAATTAATCGGATGCCCGTGAGTAAGATGCCCGCCATGATTTAAATCTAACCCCATTACTTTATCCCCCGGCTCTAATGCCGTAAAATAAACAGCCATGTTGGCCTGAGAACCGGAATGGGGCTGAACATTAGCATGGTCACAGCCGAAAATTTGTTTCAGTCTTTCGCGAGCAATATCTTCGGCAACATCAACAAACTCACAGCCGCCATAATATCTTTTGCCCGGGTAACCCTCGGCATATTTGTTGGTCATAATGCCCCCGGCAGCTTCGAGGACGGCCTCTGAAACAAAATTTTCAGAAGCAATCAGCTCAAGTTTTTCATACTGCCGGTTGGTTTCATCTATCATCGCCTGAAAAATTTCAGGGTCGGTCTTTTTCAAGTATGACATATCAACAAAAACTC
>JACZYS010000020.1 GCA_022570975.1 Candidatus Zixiibacteriota bacterium
GTGAATATGCTTACACGCTCCGTTTTGGTCTGCCCCTAAAATGGAAATCATCCCGGAGCTGTTTTAAAGATATTTTAAACCGGTCAGATTACCTGGCTTTTGAGCAATCGGGCCTGAACTCTCTCGATGATATCCTTGAAGCACCCTCTGAGAAATTAAGTAAAATTATAGAAAATAAATGCAAGTTAAAGCAAGTCAACGACAAACTTAAATCATTTAAAGAGGAGGTTGAGATGCAAATCAACAACATAACCCTAACCCAAAACAGCAAACAAGCCCCGGCTATTACGGCCAATGAGCCGGAGACGGTGGAAATTGACGGGTCTTATGAACGTGAACGTTATCTGGTCAAAATCAATGGATTTCCGGTGCGGTTGACCGGCAAGTCATTTAAGTATTTCCTGAAACTGGCCTGGTCCCGGCTTTATACCGATTCCGGCTGGATCTATAAGGAAGATATTGAAATTGGTTTTAATCAGGCCCGTTATTTATACCGCATGAAAAACGAGGTTTCATCGGGCATAAATATGAACTGGCCGATTGTGGAGAACAACCGCCTTGGTTATTATCGTCTGGCGGCTGAACCCTCAAAAATCATAATCAATTTCGAGAATTTAAAAGACCATCCCGATTATGAAATCAAGCAGATTGTGGAGAAACAGATAAACCAGAATGTGAACTAAAAGAAGCTATTAATTAGTATGGTCTGAAGGTCAGGCCAAATCCTGCGAAATAATTGTTATTTGAATAGTCTAAGTGTCTGCCTATGAATGAATTTATCCGAAGGTTGTTTCTTAAATCTAAAGACAGTCCGCTATTGACCAAATATTGGGGCGATGAATCACCAGAAATTGAACCTCGCAATATAACAGTTAAGCCTTCCAGATAGAAACTAAAGTATGAAGAAGGTTTGGTTCTGATTGCCAAAGACAGAGGTAACCCGTACTTGTCACGACTTTGAGAATACATATTGTTTTCTCCCCAACTACCTGATAAAGAAAAGACGTTTGATATTCTCCAGCCGTATAAAATGCATCGGTCAATTAGCATCCTTACTGAATCAGTTGGATACCTCAAGAAAGTAGTTTGAATTAGTATTGAAACATCTGGCTTTAGTCCTTCTTGCTCTGAAAGTTTCACTTTTATTCCTAAAGGAAGGTAATGCCAGAACTTTCTCTCTTTAGAAAGTCTTAGTGATCCGTCAGCTCCATAATATTTATCATCTATAACATTATGATTTATGCCCACTCTCAATTCAAGTCTGTTCTTAATTCCTATTCTAACTAACAAATCAGGGAAAGTCCTACGGTCATACTCGTACTGATAAACAGAGAGAATTCTTGATGAGGACGTATGGACAAACTCCGTTTCAATTTGCATTTTTTTTATAGGAACTATTGATGAAGAAATAGTGTGTTGAGGACCATCAGTAGGCACCAAATCATTTGAATCTTGACCGTTCACATCATATGGTGTCGCAAAAACAAACAAGCAGAATGTGACTAAAAACTTGAAGCTGAACATCAATAAATCCTCTTTCTAAAATTATTACTGTTACTTTGGTCTAAAAGTCAGACCAAAACCGGTGAAATAATTGGCTTCTGAGATATTAAAGTTTTTGCCAAAGTAAAAATCAAATTCTAGTTTGTTGCTGCCCATAAATTTCAAACCAGAGTTGAGAAAATAATTGGTTACTAAATTGGACGAGTTTCCAGAATTGATATTGTCAGCAACAAAAAAAGGTTCAGTAAAAAGAGACATTCTGTCAGAAAGTCCCAGATTAAATACTAACGCCTGGGAAAAGATAAAGGCGCTAACTCGATAATTAGGAACCGAAAAACCAGAACTTCCAGAGATAAAAGTTTGTGCGGTGATAGGAACTCTATACAAGAAATTCGTAACAAAGCCGAAGTAAACAACTTCAGACCCAGAAGGTAGAGTGATTCCAATTTCTAAGGCGAAATTTGATTTGCTTGCGAGTTTATTAGTAAGTCTCACTTTTGCCCCAAAGTACAAGTCAGAAAAGCTATAATCTGAGAAAGAGCCTAGAGTGTCAAATGAGACGCTTTGTTTGAGAACGTTCGTAGCAAACCTAAGTTCCAAATTGTCCCCACCAATTCTTATCAGTAATTCGGGGAAAGAGATAGTAGTAACGTCTAAGAGACCTGATTTAATATTAACTCTGCCATATCCACTTTCAATTTGATATGAACCCGCAGAAACGATTCTGGGAGATTGAGAAACAAAAGGGCGGTCAGAAACAAGAGTTTCTGATGATTCCTGTGAATGAACAGCAGAAGAAATCACAGACAGAATAATTACGAGATATAAAAATATTTTTCTGGATAGCATTTTCATAACTTCTCAAAATTCTAATCAAAAATTGGATTTGCAACAATATGATAACATTTACTTATCCTTGCCGTCAAGCAGATTGCAACTATTCTACTTGTAGCCGGGGATATTTGGCTTGCATCTCAACAACATAAGATGAATCAAGTCCTCGCTTAACAGCATAAGCATAAGTGACTCTGGCTTCTTTCCAGGCAGAGGCAATAATATAATTATCTCCGGCTTGCTTGAAGTATGAAAAGGGAGTCTCTTCAATTGCAAACAAGTTAGCAATATATTCAAGAGATGTTGCGTAATTCTTTAGACTCAGATGCACCGATACCAAACCGGATAAAGCATTATGATTATGAGGGTCGATTAAATTTGCCTTCTCGTAATATTTAATCGCTTTTTCGAATTCAAATCTTTGGTAATAGGCAGCCCCGATAAGGGAGAGAGTGGAGGCATTAAAAGGGTTAATCCCATTGGCAATTTCCAGATAACTCAAGGCAGAATCGTTCACGTTAGACTGCAAAAAACAATATCCGATATGGACATAAGCGTCATAATGAATTGGGTTAAGTTGTATTACTCTTCTTAAAAGGGGCACGGCATTGTCAAAATATCCATGAGAGATCAGAAGTTCGGCTTCATCATTTAAAATGTCTTCGGGGAAACGGCTTTTCATTTTGTTGAGAATCTTATTAGCCTCTTCCGGCCGGCCGGCTTTTTCATAAAAATTGATGAGATGAATATATCCGTTTCTTCCTCTGAGTCTGTCGATATCCAAATAATTTTCGAAATGTCTTATAGCCAGCTCCGGTGTCACCCCAACCACAACTCTGGGAACAAGCATTAGACTACTTGCAATTATGCTGAGCAATGCGACAACAATTGATAAACGATCATTGATAAATCTCTTGCAAAGAGTGAAATATGCATAAATAATAAGTGGGACTCCGGCAAATGAAAAGAGGTCCCAGTTGCGAGGCATTCCGATTCCAGGGTTGACAATAAAATCTGCGGCAAGAAATACCAGAAATAATGTGACTAGGAATTTTGAAACTGGATTTGATATTTTCGTTTTTCGAAGCAGAAAAAATGTAACAAATATAGGCAAACCGGGGAAAAGGAGTATCAAGAGATTACCGCTATCAAGAAAATGCTTAACTGAAAACAGAGTGTCGTTATCCACGGTAAATTGATCCGGAATAATAGGTAAGAGAATGAAATTGAAGAAAAGTGATTCAGACCTGATCAATCGATAGGTAAGAAAAAATGCAGTCGCCAAAAGAATGAAAGAAATATATCTTACAAACTTATTCTTATCTTTGATAGAAGGTTTTAATTTAAATTTTCTGAACAAAACGTAAATTAGACTTGGAATAACCAGCAATCCAAATATATGTGACACGACCAATAGAACTGCAAGGATTACCAATAAAGTTTTAGAGCCTTTATCTGACAATATCTTTACAGAATGCAAAGTATAGAATGTTAGCAGGAATAAGAAGAGGGAATAATTTTCTACATATCCAAAGAACTGCAATAGATATCCGCCGCAAACTAGACCCAGGAAAAAGACAATTTTTTCGATGTTTTCAGTAAATAAAATAAAACTATAAAAGGCGCTGACTAAAAGAAATAGAACTCCAGACAAGACAGAGACTATTTGGTAGGTCAACAGAGATTTAGATCCGGCATCTCCAGAGAGATTTTCAAATATTGATGAAAGCAAAAAGGTGGTTCCAAAATCCCAGAACTTAACAGATATTGAACCATCAGCAAGTTTTGCAAGCAGCTGATAACCGTCTCCTAAGAAAAAGGTATTTGTTTTAAAAATAACAAATGAGGTTAAAAACAATAGGATAGTGTAAACATATAAGATAATAAGTGGCTTGTTATTTTCCCCAAAATGACTTTTGCTAAATGCCAGTAAATTAATTGGTGAGAAGTAAGATAATAATCCACCTGCTAATGCGAATAATATCAGTCCTATAACTTGAAAGTTCCCAAGATAAGCCCACCAGTTCAGCCCCCAAACCCTTAACTCAGGGAAAGAACTGCAAAAAAAGAACAATACTATTGTAAATAAATAGGATGCTCCAATTAAAAGAAGCTCCTTATCAGATTGCTGTTTCATAACGCTGTTTTGCTTCATGTGGATGCAAATATACGAAAGATTAATTGATGGCGCATCAGAAATGTTGATAGAGTCAAAGAAGGTCAAAAGTGTTAATTTAAGTAGTTCATGTAAAACATTGTAAATTAAAGAGATAGAAGTTTTTTTGTTGCAAAAGACACAATCTTTGACAATTCAATTATTTTTGTTTGTTGACCAACATTCGGACTGTTATATTTCATCAGAACTGCCAGTAACAAGTATAAGAGTAATAAAATTATACTTTCGGGCAATCGGGTCGATATTGGTATGAAGAGCATATTATGATTATTAAAAGCAGAACAAAATTGCCCATACTGGTCTCTGACCGGATAGAAAAATTTCCTGTGCTGCCACTCAAAACAGGAATCCTATTCCCGGGCTCAATACTGACCATTCAGGTCGGGCTTGAATCAAATCTGGCCCTGATAAATCATTGCATTAAGAGAAATAGAAAATTTGTAGCTTCTTATTCACCCGACCACGGAGATGATCATCTAACGCCAGTTATTCAACAAATTGGCGTTTTAGCAGAGATTGTTGACTGTCGCAAAGGACCTGCAAACTCGCAGGTAGTGACGATTCAAGGGCTGAAAAGAGCTGTAATTGAAAAGGAGATTGAACAGCTCCCTTTTGTAACGGCAAGAATAAGCTGGCTTGAAGACCCCGATAAAGTCCCCAGAAATCTAAAAGAATTAATAACCGAAGTTGAGCTGACTGTAAAAGGCATTATTAAATATGATTCCACCTACTCCAAAGAACAGCTTCATGTGATTGAGATGAACAAAACCGTTCCGGGTCTCTTGGCTGATTCGGTGGCGGCCTTCTTCAAATTTCCTCTCAAGGCAAAACAATCAATACTGGAAACGATAAACATTAAAAATCGTTATGAGAAACTCTTACTTCAGCTCAAATTTGAACTGGATAGAGTGGGGACAATTCAAAAAATTGACCAGAAAACCCGCCAATCCTTAATTGATGAACAGCACGACGAATATTTGAGAATGCAGCTCAGGGAAGTTAGAAGAGAGCTTGGAGATGATTTTTATGAGGAAAAGGAAACAGAAAATTATAAGCGGGAGATAAAAGCAAATAAAGACCTCCCCAAAGAAGTTGTGGAAAGAGCTACAATTGAAGCCGACCGCCTGTCTCAGTTATCCACCGCCTCGGCCGAATACGGGGTGACAAAAAATTATTTGGATTGGCTTATAACTCTACCTTGGGGTAAGTCTTCGGGAGTTGATTACCAGATTTCGGAAGTCGAAAGAATTCTCTCCCGTGAATATTATGGCCCAACTAATATCAAAGAACAGATTCTTCAACGTCTTTCCGTAAGAAAATTGCTGGGAGGAACTGCCGAGGGACCAACCCTTTGTCTGGTTGGTGCTCACGGCACCGGCAAAGCATCACTGGCAAAAGCAATAGCCAAATCACTGGGCAAAGAGTTCATCAGAATTTCTGTTGGAGGAATAGCCGATGTTTCTGAAATTAAAGGTACCTCCAGAACATTTTTGGGAGCCATGCCGGGAAAAATTATCAGGACCTTGCGTGATTTCGGCAGTGCTGACCCGGTAATTCTTATTGAAGATATTGACTATTTCAATATTGATAATGATTCGTCGGTCAACACCGCCCTTCTGGATGTTATTGACATCAGGAAAAACGGACGATTCTTGGATAACTATCTGGGTGTAAATTTTGATTTGAGTCAGGTCTTCTTTATCTGTTCGGTTCGTTCGTTTGAGGAAATCCCGGAGCAGTTTTTAGACCGGCTTGAGCTTTTGGAATTTCCCGGATATATTGAAAAAGAGAAAATGGTTATTACCAAGAGATATATTATTCCCAGCATGCTTAAGAAGCATGGCATCTCAAAGTCAGAAGTAAAATTTGTAGACAAAGCCCTTTCAAATATTATCAATTATTATACCATGGAAGCTGGGCTTTCTGCATTTTCTCAACAGATAGAGAAAATATTCCGGAAAATTGCTCTTCAGAAAGTTGAACGCAAAAAATCATCATGGAAAATTACAGAGAAGAATCTGGAATCATATTTGGGCTCACCCATTTATATTCCGGAAAAAGCATCGGTTGACTCAGAAATTGGCACTGCCACCGGTCTGGCCTGGACAGGTTCCGGCGGGGACTTGATGTTTATTGAAGGTCTCAAGATGAAAGGTGAGGGGCAGGTTTTTAGTACAGGATCTCTTGGAGAAGTCATGAAAGAGTCAATTCAGGCGGCCCACTCTTATGTCCGCTCCAAAGCGGACATGTTGGGAATTGATTTTAATGATTTCAATGATTTTGATATTCATATTCATTTTCCGTCAGGATCAATTCCCAAAGACGGTCCCTCTGCAGGAGTCACTGTCTGTCTGGTTATAGCCTCTTGTATGTCAGAACGTCCGATAAGAAATGATATTGCCATGACCGGCGAAGTTACTTTGCGGGGCAGGGTGCTTCCGGTAGGGGGAATAAAGGAAAAAATATCAGCCGCCTTCCGGGCCGGGATTTTCCATGTGATAATTCCCAAGGAGAATGAAAAAGACCTCAAAGATTTACCTAAAGAGATTATAAGAAAATCAAAATTTACTTTCATAGACAGGGTAGATAAGCTTTTTGAAATCTGCCTGAAAGATTTTATTCCTTCATCATTCACACTGCAAAAAATGTTTGTTGAAGAGCTTGAAAAATCAAAAAAAATTAAAAAACCGGCCAAAACCAAAAAAAAGACCATTACCAAAGCTGCGCGCTCGCGAAAGAAAAAGTAACAATTTCGCCCTCATATATTTCTTGACAGCATCAAATATATCAATTTTATTATCATTATAGACGGAAATTACATATCTATAATTCCTGGTTTTTTTTGAGGATAATAAATAGCAATCTAAAATTTACAGACCAAAAAAGAAGAAAATTGATACGGACATATCCTATTTCAAGAAATCAGACAAAACATTCTAATTATTGCCAGGAGGCATCTGGAGGCATAAGGATATGAAAAGGACATTATTTTGGTATATTCTCCCGGTCGTTCTCTGTTTAGGTATATCAGCCAATATAAATGGTCAGGTGAGTTCTATTTCAATCGATCATTTCGAGGGCGACACTATTTTGGTAAACACTCCGGTTTTTTTTCACATTCGTCTGACAAACAACTCCGGGGAGAATTTAGTCGGCTCTACCAACGGATTCAAAATATATTCTCCGGACGGTGCGAGCTGGAATACTGTTGTTGGAACTTATAATAATCCTGTCTTCTGGTTTTCATTATACGATGGCGGATTTTTTGTAAATGACTTTGGCATAACCGGAACCGGTGCCGATACGGTGGGATTTGGCGGCTATCTAATAGATTCTTCCGGAATTCCTTCAGGATTTGACGATTTTTTTGCACAAATAAAAATTGGACCAATAGACGCTTCTTTTCACAAGAAGACAATTTGTATTGATTCCACTTATTATCCGCCATCCAATTCCTGGTTCTGGTCAACTGAAACCACGAGCCTTGTTCCTGAGTGGCCGGGCCCCTATTGTTATAAAATATTTGACCCGGAGGCACCGGATATTTCTAATCTGATTATCTCAACAGATTCAATTCATTTTGAAGGAATCTCAGGTGCAGCTAACCCGCCTTCTCAATCATTTGAAATCTCATCAGACGGCTCGCCACTAACTTTCAATACGGCAGAAGATGCCGGGTGGTTTTTTCTGAGTCCGATAGACGGAATAACAAATCGTACAATCACCGTCCTGACCAACACTACGGGATTACCCACCGGAAGTTATATTGATACTATTGATATTATCGCAGACGATGCTGACAATTCACCCCAACATCTTGTTGTCACAATGAATTTGGAGCCGCCGCCGCCGGAAATATCGGTCAGCGAAACTCAGTTCTTTTTTAATGCCGTTGCCGGTGAAGCAAACCCGGATGATAAGTTTCTTACAATTGAAAACAGCGGCGGGTCAGTCTTAAACTGGACAGCTTCAAATACTGAAAACTGGTTAAGTCTCTCTCCAAATTCCGGAACTGATTTGGGAGAGATCACCGTTTCTGCAGATATTACCGGACTCCCGTTTGGTGAATATGATGACACCATTACTGTTAGCGACCCAAATGCGATCAACAATCCTGTAAAGATTTCGGTGCATCTTTCTGTTGGCTCGGATCTGCCGATTATTGAAGTTGATTCTTTAGTTCAATTTGTTATAGTTCCTATTTCAGCAGCCACAATTGATACCAGAAAAGTAATAATAACTAATGGTGGCGCCGGGCTCCTAAATTTCTGGGTGGAGGAAAACTCTCCGAGGATATCGGCACTTTCACCTACAAGCGGAGGAACGCCGGCGGAAGTGGAAGTAACGTTCAAGGTTGCCGGTGGAACAGACGGCGTTAACTATTTTGACACCGTATGGGTGTATTCCGACCAGGCCATAAACTCACCGGTCCCGGTAGTTTTTATAATGCATTATACCAGTAATCCGTCGATAATGGTAGTCACAGAAGACACTGTCCGTTTGAACATTTATGAGTGCAGCATGGGAGCAGGAGCAATCCTACCATTTAAATCCTTCCTTGTTGACAATATAGGCGGCGATGATCCTCTCTCATTTAGTTTACAGTATGAATCTGATTACTTCTCGATTCTACAGACCGAAGGGATTGCCCCCCAGCTAATATCGGTTTATTCAAAATATCTCATCCTTCCACTTGGGACTTATTATGATACTATCACGGTTATTGGAAAAGAGACTTTTGGAAGTTTGAATGATGTCATTGTTCAATATAATGTATTAGAAGGCGACCAAACTCCTGAAATTGTTCTCAACAGGTACGCTGTCACAATTCCCATAAAAGAGAACTCAGGTCCTACAAGGCCAAGTTTTCTCGTCGTTCAAAACAAATTAGGAGGATGTATGCCGTGGGAAATTCAGGAAGATATTCTCTGGTTTGATCCAAGTCCTGTTTCGGGAGATGTTATAGGTTCATCTGTATTACAGGCAAACTCAGTCGGTTTTCCGTTTGGACAATATATTGATAGCTTCATGGTAGTGGCAGACGGTGCGGCAAATTCTCCCCAGAAGGTGGAGCTCACTTTGAAAGTGTGGCGCCTTCACGGCGATTGGAATTACAGCGGAGATATCAATATATCAGATTTGGTCATTGCTGTCCATTTTTTCTTTAAGGGTGGGCCGGGACCTCTTCCGGAAATAAGAGTCGGAGACGTAAACTGCAGTAACACTTTGGATATAGTTGATTTGACATATTTTGCAGCATATATGTTTAAGTCCGGTTCAATTCCGTGCGGAAATCCGGGCAAATAGACAGCCATAACGAGAGTTCTGGTTCGCTATTTTCGCAATTTTGACAATCAATTTTTATTTGCAATTTACCTGATAAATTCTGATATTCTTCCAGACTATTAATGACTAAATATTGCGGAGTTTGGAAATTGAATAAACAAAATAATATTGAAACTTTTCATATATCTACTTATGGCTGTCAGATGAACCTGGCCGATTCTTCTACATTAGTATCCACTTTAATTACCAGAGGATACCGGAGAGTGAAAGAAGAAGACCAGGCCGACCTTTTGATATTTAACACCTGCTCGATTAGGGAAAAGGCAGAGCAGAGAGTTTATGGTCGCCTGGGCGAGGTATACAAGTACAAGCAAAAAAATCCTAATTTAAAAATCGCCGTCGTTGGATGCATGGCCCAGAGAATGGGAGATGAGTTAATTAGAAAAGTTCCGCATGTGGATTATGTCTTGGGCACAGACCGCCTTTTTGAGCTTCCAGATGTAATTGAAGGATTGGAAGGAACCTCATCGGTCATGACCGCTTTCGGTCATGAGAATATGGATTTTATTACTCCCGTAAAGGAAACACCTTTTTCAGGGTTTATCACCATTTCAAGAGGTTGTGATAACTTCTGCTCTTACTGCATTGTACCTTTTGTCAGAGGGAAAGTGCAGTCGCACTCGGTTGATTATATTTTGGAATCGGTTAGAAAATTGGTTGATGAAGGCGTCGTAGAAATAACCCTTCTTGGGCAAAACGTAAACAGCTACAAATACGAAGACACAGATTTCAGCCGCCTCCTTGAATTGGTTGCCCAAAATACAGATATTCAGAGAATCCGCTTTATGACTTCCCACCCGATGGATATTTCCAGACGACTGGTTGACGTAATTGGTGCTGAAGAAAAAGTGATGCCTCACATACACCTGCCGGTGCAGTCCGGCTCTAATAGGGTGCTTAAAGATATGGGAAGGTTTTATACAATTGACCAGTATCATAAAATGATTGACTATATACGTTTAAAAAATGATTACATTTCATTATCTACCGATATAATCGTCGGCTACCCCTCAGAAACTGGGGAAGAGTTTGAGATGACTCTGGATGTGGTTAGAAAAGTTCGGTATGACACTGCCTTTATGTTCAAATACTCTTCCCGTCCCGGAACCCGATCGGCAGAATTCACAGACTCTGTCCCCGAAGATGAAAAAAGCGATCGTCTGATACGGCTCATCAAATTGCAGCAGTCAATTGGCTATGAGCAAAACCAAAGAGAAATTGGGCAGATTAAATATAGTCTGGTGGAAGGATTCTCCAAAAGGAGCAAGGATAAGTTAAGAGCCAGAACAGAGGGGAACAAGACTGTCCTGATACCGGTTACGGAAAAAATTGAACCCGGCCAGTTTGTTCCTATAAAAATAAATGCTGCCGATGCCTTCACCCTTCATGGTGAAATTGTTGAGGTCAGCTGATGGGTGATTTTTATTTCACCTTACTGTTACCCCTAATATTTTCATCTGCTTCATTTTTCCTGATATACAGACTCAGATTTTTTGCCGGGAACAAGATCCCGGGAAGAATACCGTTTCTGACCGGTTCGCTTTTAATCATTATTGCCCTTTGCTGGCAGGCACTTAAATCTCATCCGGAATATTATCAATGGTTCTTGGATAACGCTTATAGCTATATAAATTATGCCGAGTATTCATTGATGTTTTTGGGATTGTTGTTTGTAATCTCAGGGTTGTCACTTTATTCCGACTATTGGGAGATGTATCAGGTTGATTTAGAAAACCAGGAAGAAAAACTTTCCATTTTGCGTAATCTCCAGACTATCGCCCGTCAGCCATATCATTTTCTTGAGTTTCTAAATCTCTCTATTAAAGAAATAGTAAACTCAATCCCGGAGACATCCGGAGCCCTCTTTCTGATAAACAAAAAAAGAGGCGAACTGGTCATGACATCTTCGCTTGGTTTGAGCAAGGATGAAATCTCCAAACTTGAGCGGCTTCCTTTAAGCAGAAATATCGTTGGTCATGCAATTGAAGAAGGGGAGGCGGTTATCGGGGGAGATTTCTCACTATAAGTATGAAATATAATTCCACTTTATTGTTACCGCTGGTATCCGGCTCAGATAAAATGGGAATTATAATTTTATTTAGCGAAAGAGATCGTCATTTTGGTCATCAGGAAATTAAGTATCTCTCGGTGTCGGCCGATTGGATTGCAGAAAAGATAAAAACAGCAAGGTCAGCGAGAGAGAATGTTCAGTCCAAAAAAGAGATCGAAAAACTCAAATTAAAAGAAGTATCTTTCTCCGACAAAATAACGTCTCTTTTAAATTCCGATGACCCTGTCTCTTCATCTGATAAATTCTGCAAATCTCTTATAGGTACTTGCTTGAGTGAATCTGCTTTTCTTATCGGAACTCTTAATGGTGCTCTTCATTTCTATGGCGGAAGCGTAAAGCTCTCGAAATTATCTGAAAATTATAAGACTGCCCTGCTTGAAGCAATTGTAGAAAAAAATACGCCCTTGATTATTAATCAGGATGCAACCAACGAAGACGGCGAGACCATCACTGTTCAGTCATCATTAATTATTCCCTTCAGTAACAGCTCAACAGCAAAAGCAATTTTACTTAGAAGAGACTCACAGGCTTTCAATGTTTCTACTGATGATTTAAAAGAAATAAAACTCTTCACCGATATCGCATCTTTGCTGATAGAATTAGAATCAGCAAGAAAGCTCAGCCTCAGTAGAAAAAAAGGTTTTGACCAGATTATGGAGCTGATGAGTTTCAAGAATCTAAGACTCTATGACGATGAGCCGTCATTTGTAGCAAAACAGATTGGGTCGTTTTTGCCGGACAAGTCAATTATCATGGCTTTCAGCAACTTTTCCGGCCAACTGTCGGAATTGTCATATATTAATCAGTCTTCTGGCGGCATGAACAAGGATATTCTTATTAATCCAACAGCAGCCCCTCTACGTGAAATGACGGTTAACAGAAAGCCGATATTTTTTGGAGGAAAAACCTCTGTAAAAGATGCGATAGAGTCGTTTGACTCAGACAGTCGACAGAAGTTTCAGTCCCTTTTTGGAGAACAGGGAATTCCGGCCTTTATGTCAGTATGTCCTATTCTGCGGAAAGAAAAAATTGACGGGTTTCTTCTGATTTTCATATATGATATAGTAAAATCAGAAAATTCAGAGTGGGAGAGACTTATAACTCTGGCCAGTGGAATGTATTCTTTAAACATTACATTGTTTACTCTACTTGAAGAAAAAGAATTGGCCGGAAAAATCACAGACAACCCTCTTGTTGTAAATCAGATAAATAATTATCTCTCATCGGTAATCGGCATTGCCGAGCTGAAGTCAAATGAAGAAGCAATTCCTGTTGACTATAAAGATGCCTTCCACAAAATTATAGATGAAGCAACTCTGGCGTCTGATTTTGTCAGAGACAGACTTGGCAGCGGAGTTGCAAAAAAAGAAGTAACTTCAAAAGTCTTGGCAGAAGATTTATTTGATAAAATTATTGCACGTTCCCTGGATGGCAGTCATATCTCTGAAAATCTTTATATGATCAACGGAAAGCCAAGGGAAATGCAGACTCAGCTCAATTCCAAATCTGTTAGTTTTCTTCCTTCTGATAAAATTATAGGGTTATTTTCAAAGGCATTAAGCTCATTTTCTGAGTTGGCTGATGAGCAGGACTTGATATCTGTTTCAACCTATGCTGAGGGAGGCTATATCTATCTTGATATTTCACGGCATAGAAAAAATTTCCCTCCGGTTGAAAAAGTATCCGGGTTTGGCAAGTACAATGATTCAGATGAGATCTTAAAAATGAGACCGGCCGATGATTTCTTGAAGATTATGGATACAGGCGGCCTCTATTCTTATGATCAATACAGCCAGCGGCCGACATATTTATCATTCAAATTTCCAATTAGTAAGACCAATCCTGAAATTGCTGATTCGGTCAAAAAGCTCAAAATACTGGCTATAGATGACCAGCCTGTTATTCTGGACTTGTTGAGTGCTATGTGTCAATCGGCGGGGTATGAAATTGATACGGCTGAATCTGGAAATGAGGGAATAGAAAAAATTGCTCTGAGACCGTACGATATTGTCTTGACTGACTTGTCTATGCCGGGTATTTCCGGATTGGACACAGCCAGAAGAATCAAAGAAATTATGCCCGACATCCCAATTATTCTTCTTACCGGCTGGGAAGCTACAATTGAGAAATTCGAATTGAATTCCGCTGGAATTAGCGATGTTCTCTATAAGCCATTCAGAATTGAGCAGTTAACAGAAATGATAATTTCATCTGTAAAAGCCAGCAAAGTTTCATAATATATTCTCTAAATTCCACAAATTAAATCAAGAGAATCGAGACCTTTCCGATACTATGAAAGAACATTTCATATCAAGGTTTTTCAAGAATAGAGGTGTCTCAGTAAATGGACAGAATTTATATTTTTGAGCAAATTAGAGAAAATAATAATCTACTCTCACTTCCTCAGGTATTGTCTGAGATATTGGAAGAGGTTGAAAAAGAAGATTTTTCTCAGGAATCATTGGGCAAAATCATTTTGAGAGATGCGCCTCTTACAACCAATATTCTCAAAGTTGCCAATTCACCATTTTATGCTCGTTTCAAAGAGATTAAAACTGTAAATCAGGCTATTGCTATACTTGGAGTAACAACTGTTAAATGTCTGGCTCTTTCAACATCTGTTTTTCACACTGACAGAGTCAAGAAGGACTCCGGTATGGACGCTCAGGAGTTTTTTGGTTATACTATCTCCATAGCTGCCACAAGTGAAAAAATAGCCAAAACAATAGGGTTCAAAGCTCCGGAAGAAGCGTTGACGGCAGGTCTTTTAAGCGATATTGGAACTATCTTTTTTCTCCATCACTATCCTAAAGAGTACAAGAAATTGCTGGAAAATTCGAACAAATTCACAAGCCTTTCAGAATCAGAGCGAAATGTTTTTGGAGTTGACCACAGCGAAGTTGGTGCTCAGATAGCCTTGAATTGGAAACTGCCTGAATATATACTTGATTCAATAAAAAACCACCACTCCATTTCTACCACCGAACAAGACAGTGTCTTGACCAATATTGTTAAGTTGGCATCACTGTTGTCGGTTGAATCGTTCACCGAATGTCAGACAGATATAAAAGAAAGAGGAGAGGCAATCAGACTTGTTTCCGAATGCCTGAGCATGACAAAAGAAAAAGTTGATGAAGTTGCTTTCTCGCTCTTATCCTGTTCCATTGAACTGTCCCAATATCTTGGTGTTGATATTGGTGACCACGAAAAAATTCTGTCAAAAGCCAATCAGGAAATTTGGAAATCATATTTGACAATTGAAAACCTTTACAAAGAACGTCAGGAGTTAGCCGACAAACTCTTAATTGAAGAACATCATCGTGGTGCCAGTGAGCAGAAAAACATTACCATGGCAACTTTGTCTCATTATCT
Organism: Candidatus Zixiibacteriota bacterium; assembly: GCA_022570975.1. GTDB lineage: Bacteria > Zixibacteria > MSB-5A5 > GN15 > FEB-12 > JACZYS01. Next base: position 15,303 of record JACZYS010000020.1, read on the forward strand.
TAACAATACGGCCATGGCTATTTACGGTCGCTCACAAATAATGAGAATGCTTCATACGAGTAACAAAAATGAAGAGTTGATTGAAAAAATGGACGCTTTCTTAAATATCATTGATGAAGCGATCAGAAAATTTGTTGCTGTTTTAGATGAAATGAAAGAAGTTTCCCCAATTGATAAAATTGATCTTCATGATATTTCAGATGCCTTGAACTTAGACGACAAAATTGCCAAGAGAATGCAGAAAATGGAAGAAAGCCAAGACTGGGTTGTCACTTCAGATATTAAGGAAAAGGCATAATTGGCTCTATTGACCTGCTCTTGTAATTTCACAATATTGTGATATGCTTAAATACTTAACAACCGGAGAATCCCACGGACCTCAGCTCACAGCTGTAATTGACGGCTTGCCGGCCGGATTCAAACTGGATATAAGTAAAATCAACTATCAGCTTAAGAGACGACAAAAAGGTTACGGTCGTGGCGGAAGAATGAAAATTGAATCTGACAAGGTCAATATTGTTTCCGGTGTCAGAAACTCTGTCACTATGGGCGGCCCGATTACCTTGATCATTGAGAACAAAGACTGGGTAAACTGGACAAAGATTATGCACCCTATCAATGCAATAGATAAAGATTTGGGCATAAAAGAACAGCGACTGGCTTATGAAACCAGTTCGCCCCGGCCGGGTCACGCTGACTTGGCAGGCGGGATAAAGTGGAACCACCACGACCTTCGCAATGTCTTAGAAAGAGCATCGGCCAGAGAAACCGCCGCCAGAGTAGCTCTGGGTGCGGTTTGCAGGCAGCTGCTTGAATATTTTGACGTCCAATTTTTTGCTCACGTTATCAGAATTGGCGATATCTCTTTAGAGCAACAGGGAGATTATTCAAATCTGGATAAACTAAATGAAATAGCCGAAAAATCAGAAGTCAGATGCATTGATGATGAAACAGCAACTAAAATGATTGAGGCTATAAAACTGGCAAAAAAAGATAGAAATTCATTGGGCGGTATTGTAGAAATTATCGTCAGGGGATTGCCAGCAGGACTGGGGAGTTTCTCTCAGTGGGTTGACCGCCTGGACGGCAAACTGGCCCAGGCAATGATGTCTATTCAGTCGGTTAAAGGAGTTGAAATAGGACTTGGATTTGAGTCCAGCAAAAAATTGGGCAGTGAAGTTCATGATGAAATATTCTATGACAAAGACGGTGACCTCAAAAAGAAAAAATTCTTCAGAAAAACCAACAATGCCGGTGGCCTGGAAGGCGGAATCACCAACGGCGAAGACTTAATAATAAAAGTCGGCAACAAACCAATTTCCACGCTCAACAGACCTCTTAAAACTGTCGATGTAAAAACCAAAGAGGCAAAAGAAGCAATGGTGGAAAGAACCGATAACTGCGTGGTCCCGGCTCTGGCTGTGGTCTGTGAGAACTCGGCTTCAATTGTACTGACAGAAGAATTCCTCAATAAATTTGGCTCAGATAATTTAAAAGAAACAGAAAGAAACTATAAATCTTTCCTCAATACTGACTACTAACTCTGACTATTTCATATTCAGATACGAATAAAATTCTTCAAATCAGCTTGCCCCAAGCGGATAATCCTGATATTTTGCATAAAATTTAGAGGAGCAAAAATGGAATATCAGTTTGAGACTAATTCGGTAGAAAATGTAACGGCTAAGTCACTGGTCCTGTTTGTTGACCAATTTGAAAAAGTTAGTAACCATCGTTTAAGAGATATAGACAAAGCAAGCAACGGTTCGGTCACGGCATTGTTTGATTCCGGGGAGTTTTCAGGAAAAATCAACGAGACTGCAACCATTCTTAAACCGATCGGTTATAATTGTGATAGAATAATCCTTGTCGGCCTTGGTGAAAGGAAAAACAGAACGGCAGATTCATTCAGAAAAGCAGCCGGAACTGTTTCAAGAGATATCGGTTTAAATGCCTCATCCAGAGTAGCTTTTTGTATGGAAAAAACAGCTGATAAGACTTTTTTTCAGGCTGCAATAGAAGGTTTCCTGCTGGGTAGGTTCAAAATCAACAAATACAAGAGCAAATCAAAAGAAAAAGAGAAAATCAAAAAGCTCCTCTTTGTAACCGACAAGGCAAGAATAAAAAAGAATATGACTGCCGCTGTTGAAAGAGGAATAATAATTGCCGAAGGTCAAAATGGCGTCAGAGACTTATCCTCAGCTCCATCAAATTTTCTCACTCCAAGAGACCTTGCCAATAAAGCTGCGGCCCTGGCCAAAGAATATAAATTCAGCTGCAAAATCATGGATGAAAAAGAGATTGCCAGAGAAAAAATGGGAGCATTACTTTCTGTTGCAAAAGGCTCTGATGAACCACCACGTTTTATTGTATTACATTATAAAGGGGCGGCGGCAAAGGTAAAACATATTGTATTGGTTGGAAAAGGGGTCACCTTTGACACCGGAGGTATCTCAATTAAGGCCTCGTTAAATATGCATGAGATGAAAGGGGACATGACCGGATCGGCAGTTGTCTTAATGTCCCTTGTCACTGCAGCCAGATTAAAACTACCCTTAAATATTGTCGTTCTGATTCCTTCCACGGAAAATATGCCGTCAGCCAAAGCCACCAAGCCGGGGGATATCTGTACTTCACGCAAAGGTCTGACCATTGAAAATATAAACACCGATGCCGAAGGACGTTTGATTTTGGCCGATGCCTTAGATTATGCCAACAAGTTCAAGCCACAGGCGGTTATCGATGTTGCTACTCTTACCGGAGCGACACTTTTTTCTCTTGGTTATGAAGGCGCGCCTATATTTGGTAATAACCCAAACCTTATGAACAAAATAAAAAAAGCCTCAGCCAGAACATCGGAACGAGTATGGGAATTTCCAATCTGGCAGGAATATAGAGATGCCATGAAATCTTCAATAGCTGACCTTAGAAATTCAGGTTCCAGAGATGCCGGCACCTGCAAAGCAGCAGCCTTTCTTGAGTATTTTATTGGCGATTATAATTGGGCCCATATAGATATCGCCTATGTTGACATTGAGATAAATGGTCGCCCATATATTCCCAAAGGTGCAACCGGAATAGGCATGAGAATGTTGGTTGATATGCTTATCAATTGGAAAAAATAAGCATTTAGCCGGTCTCTGTTTAACTTAAAACTGTTATTTCAGAATCGATTCAGATAGAGGAGAATTAAATGCCGGTTAGATTTTTACTTCAAAGACTGTTCAGG
>JACZYS010000021.1 GCA_022570975.1 Candidatus Zixiibacteriota bacterium
TACAATAGAATCCCTTATGGTTCCTTCACCTACACCAATACGCATATCATTAAGGATTGTTCTCACTATATACTTAGCTTCATTTGGTTTTGCTGATGTTAATAGTTCAGCGATTAATCGTAATTTCTTGTCTATTGAACCCATACCTTCAATTGTTGCAAGGTCCCTTAAATTTTTCAGAACTTTATTTATTGTAAGAGTTTGAGAGGCTAATGTAGCCTGTTTTCTTTTATTTAGCAAGTTATAGGCAACTGTCCCTAAATCTCCGGTCTTTTTCCATTCCTTGTATATTCTATCTTTTACATCCCCAGATGCTACGCTTATTGCTTTAAGAATTGTTTTTGATGCTATTCCTATCTCTCTCTCATCCCATCTTGGGAAGATTCGGCCTTCTAACAAGAGAATTGTTGTGCCTAAATCATCTAAACTAACTTCTTTGAGAAACTCAGAAATTATATTTGTATATTCTAGCCTTTTTGTTGTTGATTCAAGTTTTTCATAGATTTCAACAAGTTTTGAGTAGTGCATACCTTTAACTAAATTTATCAGATTTAAAAATATATCTAAATGACCTACTCCCCAACATGACTAGGTTATTTTTTAGGAGAAAGCCATACCAGAAAAGGTTACATTTACACCTCATAGAAATCAAAGATAATAAAAATCTCTTAGATTTTTTGTATCTTCTGAAAATTTATGTCCTTTCTTAAACCACTGTGTCTTACTATTTGGATTGTTCCAATATTTATGTCCTTTTTTGAATCTCATTTTATTTTTTCAATAATTATCTTCACATCATTGTCAATAACGTCATGCACACTGGGAAATTTCCCGTTTGGCTCAGGGGGTGGAGGGGCAAAAGACCCAAATCTTGAGTTGTGGGAGAGCCACGCCACAGAAGTATACAAAATAGACCAGAACTTTTCTCCAACTGAAAACCAAGACATAGTTTATTACCTCACCGTAGTTAACGGAGAAGTTGAACTTGTGATTGACACCAACATATATATATCTACCGAAATCTTTATATTACCGGATTTCTATTCCATAGAAGATATGTTTGAAATCATTGCAAGTGTTCCCAACAACAGACCATATAGATTTGAAGTTGAGTATGACTCCGTATATGGCTATCCGACCTATATATTTTATGATTCGACGGTTAGTAGAAATAACGATTTCTTCTACATTAACACAAAATTAGCGGAGCTGGATGCAGAAAAACCGTTCTCATACGATAAAAGAAAAGAGTGGGAAGAGCTTGAAATCACAGAATACAAATTTGAGCAAAATTGGATTTGTTTTTGTCCGCTAAGATCAGCACTCCTGACAGTTAAAGATAACCTCATTGAGTCCGGCATAAAACTTCCGGACAGCACCACTTTGACTCTGCAGGAGGCAAGGGACAATTTTGTAACTATTGACAATCTCTTTAATATTCTTGATCAAGCCTTTGCCCTCGACCTATATGAGGTCATGACGGTTGTGTACGACACAAACATAGCATACCCCAGAAATATATATATTGACCAGTATTTGCATGTAGCAGATGATGAATACAATATTGTTTCAGAAATTAAGTTTTAATAGGCAATTGGAGAGTTATTTTAACAGCACCATTTTTTTGGATATAGAAAAATCACCGGATTTTAATTTATAAAAATAAATTCCGCTAGAAACAATTTCACCAGCCTCGTTGGTTCCGTCCCACTCAGTAAAATGAATTCCCGCAGAGAGCATTTCAGACAAAATCGTTTTTACTTTTTGCCCTAATGAATTATAAACAGAAAGTTCAACTACGGATTTGACATTGCAAGAACAATCAGAAATAGGATATGAAATTTTCTCTAACCCGAAGTATTTTATGTCTATCCTTTGTTCTCATTACATAAAATGATATTTGTTAAAGATAAATTTTCAAATTATTTTGTAATATTTGGAATAATAATGCTTTAAAAATTACTTGCCAAATATAATTCGGTTTCTTATCTAAAGCATTGAAATATGGAAGAATTTAATCATTACTTAGACACTATAGCCGGCCATGTCTGGGGAGTTCCCCTAATTGCACTCTTATTAGGCACCGGTTTATTTCTAACATACAAATTAATATTAATTCAAGTTCGTGGTTTTGGCCACGGTGTTGCCATTACCAGCGGAAAATATGATAACCCCAATTTAAAAGGTCAGCTGACTCATTTTCAGGCACTTTCCGCAGCTTTATCGGCTACAATCGGGATCGGAAATATTGGCGGTGTAGCAACGGCAATATATTTTGGCGGCCCGGGGGCAATTTTCTGGATGTGGGTATCGGCTTTCTTTGGCATGGCCATAAAATATACTTCATGCACCCTGGCCATTAAGTATCGCAAAATTGACCCCGATGGCAACGTCCGCGGCGGCCCCATGTATTTCATTGAACTGGGGATGAAGAAAAAATATAAGCCATTGGCCTATATGTTTGCCATCTGTACTGCCATTGCAGCGTTTGGTGCCGGTAACCTGGTGCAGTCGAACACTGTTGCCCATTCACTTATTGATGCTTTTGGTATTTCTGAAGCCTCAGAGGGAATGTTCAGGTGGATGATAGGTGCCTCGCTTGCCACTCTTGTCGGTCTTGTCATTATTGGAGGAATAAAAAGAATTGGTCAGGTAGCATCATATCTGGTGCCAATTATGTCTGTCCTATATGTTGGTTCAGCTTTGATAATACTCTTTTTGAATATTGAGCATATCCTTCCATCATTTGAACTTATTTTCTATCATGCCTTCAACCCAACCGCTGCCACCGGCGGATTTGCCGGCTCAGCTGTCTGGCTAACGGTTCAATGGGGGCTCAAACGAGGACTCTTTTCAAATGAATCAGGATTAGGATCGGCGCCCATGGCACACTCAGCGGCCAAAGTTGATGAACCGGTGCGTGAAGGTTTGGTGGCTATGCTGGGACCATTTATTGATACAATTATTATTTGTACCATGACTGCTCTTGTTATTATCATTACCGGCCAATGGAACAGCGGTATCAACGGGGCACCTCTGACCGCTCATGCCTTTGATTCTGCCCTGCCCGGATTTGGACAGTGGATGGTTGTGATTGGCATTTTACTGTTCGCCTCCTCAACTGTTATCAGCTGGTCTTATTACGGAGAAAAAGGAATTGAATACTTGTTGGGTGACAAAGCAAAAGTCCCATACAGGTACGTATATTTATTATTTACTCTCATCGGAGCCAGATTAGATTTAGTAGCTGCCTGGTCTTTTGCAGATATTGCCAACGGACTTATGGCTGTTCCCAACTTGGTTGCTCTGGTCGCTTTATCCGGCACTATTGTAGCTATGACCAAGAAATACTTTGATGAAAAAGAAGAGGGTCTCCACAAACCATTCAAATAGGTGGCAGAGCCACTTTTTCCAATGTTGAAGTTTTCCTCACAAACCATTCAAATAGGTGGCTGGGCCGCTTTTTCCAGAGGTTAAATTTCCTAATTTTTTCAATCTAAATTTTTGTAGCATTTTGACTCAGAGCGCTCTAAACTCAACCAAAGAAATATTAATATTGTGAAAAAGTACTATATCTTAAATATGGTCTATGACCCAAATAGGAATGTAATATAGTGAATTATCTGATTACAGGTGGGGCCGGTTTTATAGGATCAAATATCGCTCTCACTTTAGTTGAGCAGGGGGATAATGTCCGAGTTCTTGATAACCTTGCCTCAGGATTCCGTCAAAATTTAAAGTCAGTAGAAGACAAAATTGAATTTATTGAAGGGGACATAACAAATTTTGATACTGTTACAAAAGCAGTGAAGGGTATGGACTATGTCCTTCATCAGGCCGCATTGCCCTCTGTTCCACGCTCGGTAAAAGACCCTATCTCTTCTAACGAGGTAAATATCACGGGAACATTGAATCTCTTGCAAGCATCAAAGGAAAGCGGCGTCAAAAAATTTGTCATGGCATCCTCATCATCAATATACGGTGAGTCAGAAGAGTTGCCCAAGCATGAACAAATGGAGACATTACCGCTCTCCCCATATGCCGTCACCAAGTTAGCCGGAGAAAACTATTGCAAAGTTTTCTGGGAGTTATACAGATTCCCAACGGTAGCCTTGAGATATTTCAATATCTTTGGGCCAAGCCAAGACCCCGGTTCAGAATATTCTGCCGTTGTCCCCAAGTTTATTACATCTCTTTTAAAAGGAGAAAGCCCGGTGATATATGGCGATGGCGAACAGTCTCGTGATTTCACCTATATTGATAACTGCGTTCAGGCAAATATATTGGCTGCCACCAAAGAAAATATTGTCGGTCATAATTTTAATGTCGCCTGCGGCTCTCAGTTTACTTTAAACCAGCTCGTTGACGAACTCAAAAAAATAATGAATGTAAATGTAAATACTATTTATAAAGATGAAAGAGTTGGTGATATCCGCCATTCATACGCTTCAATAGACAAGTTCAAGCAGGCCGGTTACAACCCTCATGTCAGTTTTGAAGAAGGCCTCAGAAAAACCATAGACTTTTTTAGGGGAAATGACTGAACCGTATCCTCTTTTTTGATCATTAATATTAAAATACAAAATTTTTCATTCAAATTAATTTTGTTCCAAATTTTACCAATTTTATTATATTAGATATAGTATGATTTACTTGGTCAGAATTTTAATTTTATCAGTTCTCATAGCCCCCACGGCAATAGCAGGGAGCCTGACTCCCGAGCTTATTAAAAAAATATCAGAGCAAACAGAAAACGAAATAATTTCTGTCTGGATTAAACTTCCCGATATTCAGAACAGCTCCACATTCAAGAAACAGGTAAATACAATCTCATTAGACCGTGCCAAAAGATATAAAGCCGGAGTAGAAATCCTTCTTTCCGGTCATGCAGTTGCCCAGCAAGATCTTTTGCAACTGCTTGAAAATCTAAAAGAACAGAAGAAACTTAACAATTACAAACCACACTGGCTGGTGAACATTGTAGAAGCAGAACTGCTGGCAAGTGAACTTGATCTGCTTTCAAATCGCAATGACATAGAAGTTATCACCCTTCCCCCTAAAATAGTTCTGAACAAAAGCAGGACTAACAGTAAGATGTTATCTCAAACCAGCTCATCAGTTATAGGAGATAACCTCAAACTCATCAAGGCAGATTTAGCCTGGCAGGCCGGATATACAGGTGCCGGAAGAATTGTCTGCTCCATAGATGGCGGAATTGATGGCAGCCACCCGGCACTCAAAAATAACTGGCAGGGTAAAGATGGTGACTCAGCCGCAGCCTGGTTTGACCCTATTGATAAATTAAATTATCCACATCCAATTTATTCCGGAACAAATCCTTTTCACGGAAGCTGGATAATGGGTGCAATGGTCGGACATGATGATATGACCGGTGACACTACCGGAGTAGCACCCGGTGCAAATTGGATTTCCGCTGCTGTTTTAGATATATTTGGAGGTTCAATAATTGACGGTTTTGAATGGGCTGTCAATCCGGATGGAGATTTCAATACAATAAGTGATGTCCCCGATGTAATAAATAATAGCTGGGGTATTGCTTATATTGGGTGCCTGGATTATTTTTACACTATTATTGACAATGTTGAAGCACTGGGAATTGTTACAATCTTTGCTGCCGGTAACGAGGGCTCTTCAGGCACAAATATTACCAACCCGGCAAACAGGGCCCTTGATTCAATCGATTGTTTTGCCGTTGGAGCCGTTGATGCGGCATCGCCTCCGGTAGTTGCTTCATTCTCATCGAGAGGGCCATCAGATTGTAACGGTGCTACCAAGCCAAACGTAACGGCACCGGGAACGGGCATAAGAACTACTCAAGTTGGAGGTGGGTATACACTTGAACAAGGGACTTCGCTTGCTGCTCCCCATGTTTCGGCTCTGGTCGCCTTGCTAAGAGAAAAAAATCCGAACGCTACTGTCGATCAAATAAAAACCGCAATTTTTATAACAACGCAAACTTTTGGATACACTCTTCCGGACAATGATTATGGCTGGGGAATTATTGACTGCATGGCTGCCTTAAATGCTTTATCAGCTGTTAACTCCGCTCCCAATTTAAAAGTCTATGATTTTGACCATAACCCACTTTCAGCGGGTGATACTGCTTCGGGCACGGTTGTACTGATAAATCGGGGAGCTTCAGCAACCGGCATTTCATTTACAGTAACAGCATCTGACCCACAATTATCGATATTGAACGGAACTGCATTTTATGGAACGATTAACGAGGGTGACACCCTCCGTTCCGCCGACACAATCAGGGCAGTTATTGGGCAAGATGTGTTAGACGGCACAATTTTGACGGCTGATATTTTGATTTCAGATGGCGGCTCGTATTCTAAAACAGAAAGACTATATTTTCAAGTCGGCAGTAAACTGATCAGGTCTTTTGTAACCCACGGCATAAATAATATCAGGTTTAGCCTTACCAACTACGGTACATTCGGAATTGCCGATGAGGGTGAATTCCCACTGGGGGGGGAGGGATTTATATTTAACTCGGCTCAAAATGATCTCTGGGAAGGCGGCCTGATGATTGGAAGAACAACCGGTATGGTTTCAGACGGTGTTAGAAATGAACTCGGTGAGCCGGATGGTGATTTTGCGGTGGCACCGGGAGGGAATATAGTTTTGAATGCTCCGGGCATACTTGCTGACGAAGAATCTTATGCAATCTTTGATGATTCACGGGCTGAAAATCCAATCGGGCTTAGCATAAAACAAAGTTCTTTCGCTTTCAATAAGCCGTCAAACAGTAATTACATAATCTTACAATATGAAATAAAAAACATAAATTCTACTTCCGTCAGCAACATCTACACCGGAATTTATCTTGATTGGGACGTTGTCAATTTTATTAACGTCGGAGGCTATGATACAAGTCTGCAGTTTCTCTGGACGGCGGATAAAGTTTCTGGAGAGATTTTGGCATAATGGGGAAGAATCAAACAGCGATTAATAAAAAAGCAGAGCATGTTGGTAATGGCAGAATTGAATTCACGAAACTTGGTGATTATTATCCTTCCGGTGACGGATTCACAGAATCTGAAAAGTATTTTGCTCTTTCTGGAGGTTTTTCATCTTCAGAAACTTATAAGACAGCTGCTGCAGACTTAAACCAGGTAATTTCATCCGGACCAAAAACTATGGCCGCCGGAGAAACCGACACCGTTGCCTTTGCCTTAATAGCCGGATTTAGTTTTTCAGAAATTTCAACGGCCGCCGCAAATGCCCAAATTGCTTATGATAACGGAATCTCAGTAGGAATAAATGACAGACCCCATCACGATTTACCTGATAATTTTTCACTTTCCCAAAATTTCCCCAACCCCTTTAATCCATCAACGACTATAAGTTTTGAAACAGCCATAAAATCAGAAGTGAAACTTTCTATTTATAATCTATTAGGGCAACAAGTAAGAGTTTTGTTGAATGAAGAATTACCGGGCGGAATTCATTTTATAAACTGGGACAGCAATGATGAGTATGGAAATTCAGTTTCATCAGGGATATACTTTTACAAGTTAACAGCCGGCTCATATTCACTATCAAAAAAAATGCTTCTGCTTAAGTAAGTTCTTATTTCAACATGTTTACAGACTTAATCTGATATCTCCTGCTTATCTCATCTGACTCTTCTTTGGTTTTCGTAAATATAACTATATCATTTAAACTCATATCTTTCAACAGGAAATCTCCTTTATGTCTGTATTCATACTCGCTTCTCCAATCAGTAAATTGTCCGACTGATTGAGTTAACCATTTTGAGTCGTCCGGAAATTTACTTATCTGATTTTTTTGAACATAATGGACCTTAAAAATAGAGAGCTTCTCCGCTAACTTAGATTTAATTCCGATTCCATAAGGTTCCAAACTCATCTGGCAATATCTCTTGCGCCATCTCATCAGTTTTGCCGCCTTAGCAGGCACAAGACCTGAAAACGAAACCGTCTTTGTTTTATGAGGCATATTTTTGGAAGATGAAATTATTGCTTTACGGTTAAGTATATTCTTTAATGTTTCAAATGCTCCTCTGGGATAACGGCTGTTGGACAGGATTGAAGAATAATAGTCAATCTCTTTTTCGGTGGGCCATTTCTGGTTTGCAGATCTGGTCCAGTGTATCAGATACTTTTGTGAAATCAAACTAATTTCCGGATTGATATCTTTTTCTTCAATTACATAGGCCTGCCTCTTATTTACTGATTCAAACTCAGTCATAAAGTTTTTGTTAATTCTCTTCTGGTTAAACTTTAGTAATTCAGTCAAGGAACTTCGCTTGCGCAAAGAGATTGGCATTAATATGTCAGAGGACAGAATAACCGCCTTATCTCTCAGCCTCATACTATTTGCTTTATCTTTGTCAGGATAATAGAGTGGCTCAATGACAGAGAGTCTCTTATCAAGATTAAACTGTTTGTATATTTCTTCTTTAATAGAATTAATTTTTGTCTTATCCGGGAGGGGTAGTATTACCTTAATCGGAATTTTATAAATCGAGGCCAGAGAAGTTACCAGCTCCCAGGTCTTCATTCCGACAGAAGAGCAGATAGAAAGATTCTGCATATAGATATATTCAGCTGCTTTACGGGCCTGTATGACCCAGTCTGAATCAGAGGATGGATGCATCCCCTGTCGAGAAATCAAAATTGCCGCATAACTCATCTTTATCTCCCCCTCTTAATTCAGCCCCATAATCCGGTGCCAAAGAGAATATACTCTGCAACACTGTCAGATTATGTCATGACTATTGAGTCTGGATTCTCCCGGAGATAATTTTGTAAAAAAGAGCGATGACGAAGATAATACCACCAAAAACAGCCATAAACCCGGCAATTGAACTGTCAAAAATTACCGCTCCCTGAAATCCTCCAAGAGCGGAGAGAATGCCAACAACGGCAGTGAGAAAAAGCATTTTGATTAAATTATTGGTCAGCAAGTAAGCAACTGCTCCCGGAATTATGAGCATCGCCACAACCAAAATTGCTCCTACGGCTTCAAAAGAAGCAACAACTGTCAGGGCAACCATGGTCATCAGGAGGTAGTGCCATTTTTTAGTTGAAATACCGACCGACTCAGCAAACTCAGAATCAAAAGAAGTAATTTTTAACTGCTTGAAGAATGAAACGATAAAAATAATATTGGCCAATAACACTCCACCTAAAACCCAGACCGACCTCGGCCCCAGATCGGTTGAAGCGTAGATAAATCTGTCCCATGGTGTATAAGCAATTTCTCCATAAAGGACACAATCCTGATCAATATGAACGTCACCGGCAAACAGAGTTAGTAATATAACTCCGACAGAGAAAAGAAAAGTGAAGACAATTCCAATCGATGCATCTTTATAAAGCAGTCCTGATTTGCTTAAGAGCTCGGTCAGGTAAGCAGTCAAGAGCCCCATTACGGTAGCGCCAATGAGCATGGGCAAAACGGAGTTGCTTGAGGTAATTATAAAAGCCAAAACCAGACCGGGCAAAACAGAATGAGAGATGGCGTCTCCCAGCATGGCATTTTGTCTCAAAACCAAGAAGGCACCAATTAATCCACAACTGGTGGCAGCCAGAATGGCGGTGACAATTATCCAAAAATCAGGACTCATCGTTAGCCTCTTCATAGTCCAGATAGGGGATTTCCTGAAGGTGAGGATCAAAAAGAGGTTTGTCCAAAAGCAAGAGAAGCTCTTTTTCAACTTCCGGAGTTATGATATGCTCCATCTCTTCGGCATCACGGTGAACATGGTCCTGTGGTAAATCAAGATATCGGGTCAAGTATACTTCCCAAAGTCTGTGAAGTCTGATAATTCTGCTTCCCTCTTTAATGCCATCACGAGTTAGTTTATACATCGCCTCGTTTACTTCAATCAAGCCCTGCTTGCTTAAACCCCTCATGCCTCGTCTCAATTCTTTTGAAGTAAAAGACCACATTTGCATAATTTGGTCAAAGGGATAATATATATCCCACTTATTTCTTGACATGCTCTCTTTAAAGAGGACTTTTAAAATATGCTCTCTGGTCATTTTTTTTCTATTTCTTAGATGGACCCGTAATCTGCTTAAGGCTCCCCTTCCGGGAGCCGCAATAACAGAGAAAAACAGAATGAAAGAAGCCACAATTACCATCCAGGGTCCGGTTGGAAGATGGGGTGCCAGAAAAGAAATATATGCACCGCTGATTCCGGAGATGGTGCCAAAAAATACAGCCAGCATTATCATTCTGGAAAGCCGCTGGGTCCATTGCCTGGCCGCCGCCGCCGGAATTATTAAAATGGCAGCCATCAAAACAACTCCCACAATCTGAAGACCGATTGCAACGGTTACAACTAAAAGGGTGGAAGATAAAAGATTTAACCAGCCGGTTGAAAAACCCAATGACGAAGCAAATTCCGGGTCAAAGGTGAAAACTTTTAGTTTATAATAATAAGCAACAACCAGCACTGTCAAAAGAAGAGTCAACAGAGCTAAGATGTATAAATCTGATTTACTGATAAGAGCCGCCTGTCCAAACAGAAACTTATCCAATCCGGACTGGTTGCCGGAACCGCTTTTTTGAATGGCGGTTAAGATAACAATCCCCAAACCAAAAAATACCGATAGGACAATCCCCAGAGCAGCATCCAATTTTATTTTTGTCCGGCTAATGATATAGTTAACGCAGAGCGCTCCCAGCCATCCGGTTAGTCCGGCACCCAAAAGAAGCATCAGCTGGTCTTTTCTACCAATAATTAAAAATGCCAGTCCGATTCCCGGCAATGTTGAGTGGGCAACGGTATCACTTAAAAGGGAGCGTCTTTGGAGATAAGTAAAAGAGCCTATTCCGCCAGAAATTCCACCCAGCAGGACTGAACCGGCTAAAACATATCTAACGTTGGCATCAACCAACGAAAAAAAGCGAACTGTCTGTTCCCAAAAGTCCATGTATGATTCAATTCAAGTTATTGGGCAACTTTTTCAGCCATCTCAGACAGCAAATTAAGTTTCCCGCCATATGTAATTTTCAAATTTTCATTATTAAAGACTTCATCAACCGGGCCAAATTTTACCATTCTCAAATTGAGCATCATCACCCAGTCAAAATAATCAGCAACGGTATGTAAATCATGGTGAACTACAATCACCGTTTTATTCTGTTCTTTTAGCTCCTTAAGAAGTTCTATAATTGCCAGCTCAGTAGAAGCATCTACACCGGCCAGAGGCTCATCCATCAAATAAATTTCTGAATTTTGTGTCAAAGCCCTGGCCAAAAAGACACGCTGTTGTTGTCCGCCTGATAACTGGCTTATCTGTCTTTCTGCATAGTCAGACATGCCAAGACGGTCCAAACTCTGACGGGCAATTTCAATATCTTCTTTTTTAAGCCGTCCGAACAAAGATAGGTTGTTATACCTGCCCATGGTCACGACATCCAAAGCAGAAGTAGGGAAATCCCAATCAACAGATTCTCTCTGAGGAACATATGCAATTTGGTTATTTTTCTTATTTAACGGTTTGCCGTATACTTTTACAAATCCGGATACCAATGGGAGCAGTCCCATTATTGCTTTTAGCAGGGTAGATTTACCGGCGCCGTTGGGGCCAATCATTCCGATAAGCTTCCCTTTGGGGATAGAGAAATCTATATCCCATAAGACCGGTTTCTTCCGGTAGGCAACAGTCAAATCATGAACTTCAATGGGAGGATGCTCGTTCATATTCTTTTCCATATTTTAAGGCATTTACAATAGTGTTTATGTTGTAACGAACCATGCCAAGAAAATTATCTTCGCTGGTTCCTTTGGTTCCCATTGCATCTGAAAACAGAGTTCCACCAATCCTAATATTGTGGCCTCTTGCCTGACAGCCTTCAACAACGGATTCAATTGCTTTTGGAGAAACAGAGCTTTCCGCAAAAACAGCTTTGATTTTTCTTTCGGTTAAGAGGTCAATCATTTTTGTAATATCATACAAGCCCGCTTCTGTAACTGTAGAAATCCCTTGCACTCCGAGCACTTCCATGTCATATGCAAGTCCAAAATACCCAAAAGCATCATGAGCGGTCACCATCACTCTCTGGTCATCAGCGATACTCTCAATCTGCTCTTTTACCCAGAGATTTAAGACATCCAAAGAGTCTAGGTAATCATTGAGATTCTTTTTATAATACTCTTCGTTTTTTGGATCAGCCAAACAAAGTTCCGCGGCAATTTCATTTACAACCGTTCTCCACATTGATACATCAAACCAGACATGAGGATCAGGATGACCTTTAAAAGCGCTCGGGTAACGGAGAAGAGAATCCGCGATAGTTTCAGCCACGGCGGCAGTCTGTTTGATGGAAGACATCCGGGCAAAAATATCGGTAACTTTTGCCTCAAGATTCAAACCGTTATATAAAATTAATTCAGCCTCACTTATTTTGTCGATATCACTCTTAGTGGCCTTATATAGATGGGGGTCAACTCCCGGACCCATCATGCTATAAAGAGAAACGGAGTCACCGGCAATTTCTAAAACAGCGTCAGCTATCATACTTGTTGTAGCTACAACTTTTAGTCTGTTGTCTGCAGTTTTATATTCTGCTCCACCGGTCTCTGAGGCACAGGAAGTGAAAAAAGCCGAAACTGATAACAGTAATATGAACGAAAAGACAATTTTTATAGAAACCATAACTCTTTCCATATTACTAAAGGATGATTTTAGATGGTCTGGTAGAGATGATGTCAGCATAAATCAAGCCCTCCAGCCCGGCACTTTTTCACAGGAAAGATTCTTAAATTGTTCCTGCCCCCGGTGCCTTTTTGTTCTAAATTTTATGAAGACTTCTTTTTCTTTCTCACTTAAGCTGTTATAGTATTCCAAAAACTCATGCAGTCGCTGGGCAGTTTTTTTAGATAGGCAGTGCTCAATCTGACAGATATCAGATGTTGCCGTTTTCTTGTTTAGACCAAGAATATTTGTAAAAAACTGAAATAGGTCTTTGTGCAAATGAACCATTTCCAGAGCCATGGCTTGACCTGTTTTGGTAAGGGAAACCTCGCCGTGCTGCTTGTGGTTAACATATCCTTTGGTTTTGAGCTTTTGAACGGTTCTGC
The DNA here is from genome assembly GCA_022570975.1 of Candidatus Zixiibacteriota bacterium. GTDB lineage: Bacteria > Zixibacteria > MSB-5A5 > GN15 > FEB-12 > JACZYS01. The sequence goes on from JACZYS010000021.1 coordinate 13,091, forward strand.
TCACCGTAGGCAGGCGTGTTTCCAGACTTTTGGCTATATCAGTTATTCTGACAGAGTTTTCGTTTTTTTCTGAAGAGAGTCTGAAAATTATCTCCAGATAATCTTGCTGAACAGCGGTAATCATTTATATCCTTTCTATCAATATTGTTACCTTAGGGTAATTACCTGAAGGTAATTACTTTGTTTGGCATGTCAAGAGATTTTATTGTGAATTCAGTTCTTGATAAGAAATAGAATATTGACTATGATTAAGTATGGACAAAATACTTTGTATCTTGCTTATATCAATACTTGTAACTTCAGCCAATTCCAGCACAGTTTATGTTAAGCCGGGGGACAATTTTCAGGAGATTATTGATTCTGCAGAAAATAATGACACATTAATAATTGCCAAACATAGTTTTGAAGCAAAAAAAACAGCATATATCGACCCTCTTTGCGGCAACTGCCTTGAAGCGAAAACTGAGGTTTCCGCCTCATATGGATTTCTCCTCAGAGGAAAATCACTGGTCATCATTGGCGAAGACAAAGACAGTTCAATTTTGATTACCAATGCCGGTTATGGCTTTTTCATAGACAATTCACCAAACTTAATTATCAGGAACATTACCATAACAGGAGGCAAGAGAGATTTGGATGGTAACGCCACCGATGCTGCTATTGTTGTCAGAAATTCTAAAGTTCTGATTGAAAACGTTCTCATTAAAGATAATGATCACCGCGAGGATTCGGTAGTTGTTGGTATCGGCGGAATCTTTGGAAGGGAAAAAGCTGAGCTTTATATTCACAACTGTCAAATAATAAACGGAGGATGGGATGGTATAGCCTTATACAGAGGTGCAACTGCAACAATAACTGATTGTCTTATCAAAGATGGCCGTGGTGCCGGAATAGGGGTAACCTGGGATGCAACTTGTATAGCCCTTAGAAATGAAATAACCGGTTTTTGGAAAGGGATAGGAGCCTTTGGCACCACCTGGGTAATTTGCAATAATAATCTGGTGCATAATAATCTGGGTTGGGGAATAATTGCAACCGGCAACTCTTTTATGGATATATCAAACAATGTCGTCAACAACAATGGCAACTGCGGAATCGCTCCCTGGTCAATGGAGTGCAAGGGAAGAATTGTTAACAATATTGTGACTAACAATGGCTGGAGAAAAGAATGGGTCTGCCCCTGTGTAGGAATCTGGAATAATGGCAACTGGGAAAACTGGCAGTTTGCATTCAATATTGTTTGGAACAACAAAGAGGGAGAATACCGCGAAATTGATGATCAATCCGGAGTAAACGGAAATTTAAATTTAGACCCTCTATATTCTGACTCAATTTATTTCAATCTTTTGGAAAACTCTCCGGCACTCAATTCGGGAGATTCTTCGCTATACAATAAAGACGGCAGCCGCTCCCATATAGGCATAACCGGCGGAGCCCACGCCAGGTAAAACAGCCTTTTTTGCCTTTTTTATATTGCTCAAAAATCATACAGTCAAATTACCCAAAAACGGTAATTCTCTTTTAATCATTTCCGATAATAATTAAAATCGTTAGAACTAATCAATTTTAAAGGGAGTTAAAGATGAAAAGAATTATCTTTTTAGCATCAGTTTTAGCTGCAATGCTTATTTTATCAATAGGCTGCAGTGATGACTCAACACCGGCTGGCAATGACTTGCTTGTCGGAGATACTAATTCTGCAGAATTTCAATTTGTGGGAGAACTTTTTGGTGACGGAGAAATCGAATCTGCATTTAGAGTGTTGGAGCTGTCATTTGATTTTCTGGACTCAGCCGGAGTTTTTCAGTCTCCAATGAAGAACAGACCAGTCTCAAGAGCATCAGGAACAACCAATGAAGTTATAACCTATTCTCTGACAAAATCATATGTTAACGGATGGCACATTTTCTCTTTTCAGGGACTCATGGTTGATACGATTTACAATGACACTGTTAGTTTTGGTGGAATAGATTCTGTTCAGATTAGAACTATGGGCGCTCCAATAGCAGTAAATGATTCAACTTTTGATGAAATTTATATCCGGGCACATTACACTTATACGGAAGTTGGCGTGGGGGCCGGCTCTTCAGATTTATCCATGAATTTGACAAATTTTGTAGAAGATACTTTATCCGGCGGAATGGGATTTACCATTAACGGAACAACTACAGAAACAATTGACGCTTTGGAAACTGATTCTAATACAACATGTGACTACGCTGCTACCTCAACAATAACTATTACAAATCTGGTTTTTTCGGCGTCTGGTGATTGTCCATCGGGTGGATCAATGTCGCTTGTAGCTGATTTAGACTTGACATGTATTGTATCATTAGGCACATCGGTTGATACTATTTCAGTTAGCGGTCTCTGGAATTTCTCAGTTACATTTAATTCAGATAATACCTCAACCTACTCATTTAATGATGGTACGACTGAGTGGACAGGTGTTGATACCTGTTATACAGATGGAGTACAGGCATCACCTTATATTTTCCATCACTAAGAGAAATTAGCAAAACAAAAAAGCCCCCTTCTTATAGGGGGTTTTTTTATGCCTTTTTATCAAATATCAATCTACTTTCCCGGTAAGAGCCTACTATTAACTTGACAATAAATGGATTAGTCCTGATTTTGTCGCCTGACCAAAGGAGTTTTCCTTTTATCATTGCTCAAAATCGGAGGAGTGGCTGAGCGGTTGAAAGCGGCGGTCTTGAAAACCGTTGTGCCGAAAGGTACCGTGGGTTCGAATCCTACCTCCTCCGCCATTATCGATTTATATAATATAACTATTTCCTTGACAATGTCTTACGAGCTGTCTATATTTTATATGTGTTAATTGTGCCTTAATTGTGCCATTGACGATTGAAAGGATTTGTTGTGGCAAGATTATATAAACGAGAAAAAATCTGGTATATTGATTATCATTACAAAGGTAAGCGTATCCGTAAAAGGACTGGGACCTCAAAAAAACATGCGGAATTAACCTTAATAGACCTTGAGTTAAAAATCGCCAGAGATGAGCTGGGTTTTATAAAGAAGGATATTACCATTGACTCTCTCATTGAACGATTTCTGGAATATAATAAAACAAATAATAGAGTGAGCACGGCAAAGCGTTACAAAGCTGTCATGGATCACTTTCAAGAATTTCTTATTGAAAAGAAATCCGACATTGTCATGGTCTCTCAAGTAAATGAAGGAACAATTGAAGAATATAAATCATTTAGAAAAAATATTTATATAAACCCAAACGGATACAAAATAAAATCTGATGAGGATGTAACCGAATCAACCAGAAAGGGAGCGCGTTCAAGAACAATCAATCTTGAGGTTGGTGGTATCAAATACATGTTAAATCTTGCAGTCAGATGGGATTACATAAAAGAAAATCCGATCAATGGAATTAAGCCTTTAAAGGAAGATGACAAGAAGTTGTTTAGGTTTTTAACGAATGAGGAAATCCAACAATTTCTTGACCATACACCTCAGCATCTTTACCCAATTTATTTTACCTTGCTTCATACTGGAATGAGAAAGGCAGAGATAGAGAACCTGACCTGGGGAGACATAAAATTTAAATTAAGAAAAATACATATCTGCGCAAAAGAAGATTGGAATCCAAAAACAGGCGAGCGAGAGATTCCCATAAGTGATGAATTACTTGATGTTTTAAATGACTATAAATCAAAACAGTCTTCCATTAAGAGCAAGAACAATGTTTTTCATTTGAAGAACTCAGGACATTCTCATAATCTTCTTCGTCGAGAATTAATTAAAATTGCAAAAGAGGCTGAGATTGAAAATTTCACACAGATTCATTCTCTGAGGCACACGTTTTCAAGTCATCTTGTTATGAATGGAGTAGATCTTCCAACTGTACAGAAACTACTAGGTCATGCTGATATTCAAACAACGATGATATATTCTCATTTAGCCCCGAATCACTTAGTAGAGAGCGTGAATAAGTTGGGGTATTAATCAGTTTTATTCTTGTAAATTTGTAGTTCTGTCGGCCCTATCAAATATTTTCAGTCTTACTTTCCTTTCTCTCTTCTCAAGCCACTTCTCAACAGAACTTCTTCGAAACCTTAACAGATTTCCAAGCTTCACCGCCGGAATGTATCCGATATGAGACCAATGATAGATAGTAGAGATTCTGACTCCTAGTTCATCGGCTAATTCTTGAGGTGTGAGAAGATTTCTTGACATTCTTTCTTTTTCCTATATTGAACCAAACATTGTTTCAAAATTCAAGAAACCCTTGTCATCTCCGATAATAAGCCTTGGATAACAATATTGATAAGCAGAAAGGCTTTCCTTAACTGTTTCATTTTCTATGGAATCAAACGAATCAATGGACATTTTTGGAATGTTGGCTGAATTATTATTTTTACACAACAATTCCGCTTCATCACCCATGAATGCGACCCCATTTTCTCCACAGATTGGACATTCCTTATTGTCCTGTTCGCTATTTTTCCACGGATTAAGCGAAAATGCTTTTGCATCTATGGCAATACCATGAAAGTTAAATCGCTCACCAGACAAAATTCTCATAAAAAGCCAAACAGCCGTAGATGCAACTTGCATATTTAGTGCGTAAACTTGAGGAGCTATAATATCAGCTCCTTTGATATATCCCATATTAACAAGTCGCTCTTGTTCATCAATATCTAAGAATACTTTCATCGCTTCCTGTCTATCAAATAATTCAGAGCAATAGAGACACATTCCTGAATCCGGGATGACAGAGATTATCTGCCCTCCGACATGTTTTATTTTCTTTTCTTCGATGATGATGCCGGTTCCGCAGTCTAAGTATGGTATGCCGTGGGCAATAGATAATTGATTTATAGCAAACCTCACTGCATTTGAGTCAAGAGCTCCAAAAATCATGTCACACTCTTTAAAGACTTCCTGATTCTCTTTTTCTAAGAAATCTCCGTTGATAACTTCTATATCTTGTATTGGATTGAAGGAGTGGATTGCTCTTTTAGCCACTTCAACTTTCGTTGTTTTATTATGGGCATCTTTTAGGGTAGCATTTGTTAGCCGATTTAGGTTGGATAATTCTACATAATCTTTGTCAATCAGAAGTACTTTTTGTGGGTAGAGACGCATAATCTGCTCAACAAGAACAGATCCTAACCCTCCGGCACCAACAATACCAATAGTCATAATAGCTAGTTTTTCTTGCAAACTTTCCCCAAATAATCTGATGTGACGATCACATACGCCAGTAATCTCAATGTTCTTGATTGATTTCTCTCTATTACAAGTAATGATTTTCATTTTATTTCCTCTTACAAAATAACTATTTTACTGATTGGTTGTAACGTATCTGACTCAGTTTCCCACATTCTTGCTTGAGCAATTTCAGACGATTCACCAAATACGATAAAACTGATTTTGGTGCCTTCTAGG
>JACZYS010000204.1 GCA_022570975.1 Candidatus Zixiibacteriota bacterium
ATGCTTTTCCACTTTCAGAAATAATTTTTGATTTTTATGACCGTTTGAAATCCACCACCAGAGGTTACGCTTCTTTTGATTATGGCTTGCCGTATTACCGTCGGTCTTCTTTAGTGAAACTGGATATTTTGATAAATTCTGACCCGGTCGATGCTCTTTCGGCCATAATTCACCGTGAAAAAGCTTATCACTGGGGCAAAAAACTAAACGAGAAACTCCGCTCACTCATCCCCCGGCAGATGTTTGAGGTGATAATTCAGGCGGCAATCGGTTCAAAAATTATCAGCCGTGCAACCGTAAAACCGCTCAGGAAGCAGGTTTTGGCCAAATGTTACGGCGGTGACATTACCAGAAAGAAAAAGCTCTTAGAGAAACAAAAAGAGGGGAAAAAGCGGATGAAACAATTTGGGACAGTCGAAATCCCCCAGGAAGCATTCCTCGCCGCCCTGAAGATTGATGACTAAATGGCGGTGTCACTTTTCTGTTTGTTATTGTAGATTCTTAGATAAAATCCTATTATTTCAATATCATGGAAGTAATAAGAAATCCTTGGGAAAAGAAGTTTTTAAGTTTTGTCAGCCAATCAAGAAAATCTATTAAAATAGCTTCCCCATACATTAAGAATTCGTCAGTAACTAAGCTTCTAAAACTTAGGAAACCTAAAACAATCCTGAAGTTGATAAATTCTTTTACAAATTATAACTACGCAAATAATTCATCCGACTTCAAAGCCTTGGAGCAAATTATCAAGGCAAGAGGGATTATCAAGAATCTTCCATCGTTGCACGCAAAGATATATATTTTCGATGATACTAGGGCTGTAGTTACTTCTGCTAATCTCACCTACAACGGACTCAATGCAAATTATGAATACGGAATCTTGGTAGAAGAAGAAAAAATAGTAAGCAATATTTCAAAAGACTTTGATAAAATTTTTGCCGACCCAGAATTGGGATTTGTCAAGCAACGTCACATAGATATCAAACGAAAATTGATAAGAAATCTTCCTACAAGAATAAGGGAATCAATTGAAAAGTTTCCTTCTGAAGAGACAATGATTGAATATCCAAAATACCCCGGAGGAGTAGATTCAATTGTTAAGTCTTTAAGTGGGTGGAAGCTTGAAGTTTTCAATTGTTTGTTGGAGATGGGAAAAGATAAGTTTGAACTCAAAGACATTTATAAATATGAAAAAGAACTCGAATTAAAATATCCCAACAATACTAAAATTAAAGATAAGATAAGGCAGCAATTGCAAGAGCTAAGAGATGTCGGATTATTGGAGTTTACTTCTCGCGGTAAATATAAGACGTTGTGGGAATGAGAATAAATGAGAAGAGGAAGTTTTGAGTATTGTAACTAAATTGTATATTGAACATGAATTGGAGCTATTTGAATTGACTGAGTTAAAAAGAGCATTAGAGCTTGCAGCAAGTACAAATGGAAAGATTTTTACATACAAGACTTCAGGTAAATTTAATTGGTTGGAAGAAGGTGTTTCAATTACTGATACTTTGGGTTTAGTTATCCTTCCATGTTCTTTTTCTGGAACAATTGATATGCCGAATGATATAATTCATAACTATGACCGGATTTAATGTTTTGAAAAGAACTACTTTATTAATTACGCTCCTCCTCTTCGCCGCGTCTGTCCAATCAGCCTCGTTGCTGATACCGATGGATGAGACCCAGACCGATCACCTCAAGGCATACGGGGTGGTGTTCAAATCGCTTGACTTCGGAGAAAAATCCCACTGGCTTCTCAATTATCGGGGCGGCTCCTTCCTGATTGATGAAATCAAAGTGACAAAAAACCTCTGTCTTTTAGCCGGTGTTTCTTATGAACTGGTGACATCGGGCGAGGTGGCAGATATCTTGCGCATCATTGAAGTTGAAAATATGGAGCGGGTCGAGCTTGAAAAAGCGCCATCCATAGCCGTTTATTCTCCACCGACGATGCAGCCGTGGGATGATGCCGTGACTCTTGCTTTAACTTATGCGGAAATAAATTACAAAGTCATCTGGGATGCAGAGGTGCTGACCGGGTCTCTGGACGAATATGACTGGCTCCATTGCCATCACGAAGATTTCACCGGCCAGTACGGGAAATTTTATGGCTCGTTCAGGAATCAGCTCTGGTATCAAGCCGATGTAAAAACCAACGAGGAGATGGCCCAAAAAATGGGATACAGAAAAGTTTCTGATATGAAACTGGAAGTTGCCCAGACAATTTATGATTATGTCAGACGGGGCGGGTTTTTGTTCTCCATGTGTTCGGCTCCGGAGAGTTTTGATGTGGCCCTGGCCGCATCTGAGGTTGACATTGTGCCGAGAGAGTTTGACGGTGACCCGGTGGATCCGGGGGCAACCGAAAAGCTTGATTACAGCCGTACTTTTGCTTTTGAAAATTTCAAACCGTCTTATGACCCCATGTTATACAGACGCTCCAATATTGATACTTACCCGGACAGGATGGTCCGGTTTTATAATCAGGAGACAGACTTTTTCTTCCTCTTTGATTTTGCCGCTAAGTTAGACCCGGTTCCTACCATGTTGTCGCAAAATCATGTCAACGCTATTGATGGTTTCATGGGGCAGGCTACGGGGTTCCGGAAAACTTTGCTTCGTAAGTCTGTAACCATCCTTGCCGAGCCCGATAATTTTGATGAGGTGCGTTATATTCACGGCAATATTGGCCGCGGATCTTTTACATTTTTGTCCGGGCATGACCCGGAAGATTATCAGCACATGGTCAATGACCCGCCGACAGATTTGTCGCTTCACAAAAATTCTCCCGGCTATCGACTGATTTTAAATAATATTTTATTCCCCGCCGCCAAAAAGAAAGAACGCAAGACGTAAAAGGGAGTTAGTTAAATTCGTTCCTTGGGAATAATTGCTCCTTTGATATTCTTTAAAGTTATCTTTCGTTAGGTTGTGGGCGGCAGACGCCCTCGTCTGCCCCGATGCTGATAAAAAGATGTCAGGAGCACGGGGCTTCTGACCTACAAGACTGGCTCCTCGCCTGCGCGAGGATGACATTGCCGACGGTACTTGGACTTTTGTGGGCGGCAGACGTCCTCGTCTGCCCCGATGCTGATAAAAAGATGTCAAGCGCATGGGGCTCCTGACCTACAAGACTGGATCCCCACCTGCGTGAGGATGAAGTTATTGTGGGCGGCAGACGCCCTCGTCTGCCCCGTCTTTAATTCTCCAACAAAATTATTATGCTACTGCCGTCTAAGTCGCCCTGAGTGGAGTCGAAGGGTTCGGCTGGCGGTTCCTCAAGTAAAGGTTCTTCTTGAGGCGGTTCTTCGGTTTGAAGCTCTTCTGTTGGAAATTCTTCAAGAAGAGGCTGTTCCTCTGGTAAAGGTTCTGTTTGTGGTGGCTCTTCTGGGAAAGGTTCTTCTTGAGGTAATTCTTCAGGTAGAGGCTCAATTGGTGGGGGTTCTGATGAAGGAGGTTCTGGTAAAGGAAGGTTTTGGTCATTTAATACGGTCACACATTCTCCCTCATAACTTACCATTTGCCCGTTTCGTATCTTAATACAATACGGCTGGCCACTCACTTCATCATATAGAGTGATTCCGGTTGGTTTTTCCGGGCTTCCCACTTTCAAATCTCCAGTTTCGATAACACTCGCAATTAATTTTTGAACTTTCAAAATTCCGTTTTCAACAAACAAGCCCAAATTTGCCAATCCTTGTTTGAAAAATCCAGCTATATCAGAAATTCCATTCGTGAATGAATCGGTCAATTTTTCATTAACCAATTGATTGATTTGGTTCGCTGTTAAGATTTGGTACTCGAATTCTTCTTGAAGTGTTCCATCAGAGTTTAGTATTTCACTTTCAGCATTTAGTCCTTGTTCTTTTTCAACGGATCCGTTGCTAGCTAAGTTTGTGCCTAAGTAATAGCCGGGGTTTACAAATACCATGATTTTTCCAACTCCAGAAGGTGGATTAGAGGGCGGCCGTTTTAATTCACCGTCGGCATATTTTCTTGTAATTTCC
>JACZYS010000022.1:0-8489 GCA_022570975.1 Candidatus Zixiibacteriota bacterium
GCTCTTTTACACTATATTCAAAAAACTGATAAAAGAGCTTTATTACGAATCCTTTTTCTCCTTTTTCATAATTAATTTTTTGCTTCGGTAAATCTCCATTCTTTAAAAATGCACGTTTCAGAAAAATAATAAACTGATCTATTGTTAAAAACAGGGAACCGTTTTTACTTTCCTTTTCAGTCAACGGCTTAAAATGTTCTATTACTTTTTCCATTGGCATACCTTTTATAAAAATGTTTTCGTCATTTTTTATTTCATCAATTGACCACCATTTCAAAGAAGCAATTGGTTCATCACTTATGTTGCAAACAGAAATAGCGCCTTCATCTATCCGTGCTAAAAAAAATGCTGTTCATGTTTGGTTAAAACACCGTTATGAAGAAGTTTGGGACGGCAGGTCCATATCCATTGACCTATTTTTGCTCTGATTCCTGTTTCTTCATTTAGTTCACGAGAAGCTGCTTCCTCGAAACTTTCACCTGCCTCCAAGCCTCCTCCGGGGAGAACCCAGTAGTCTTTTATTTCCGGTCTGGAGGGGTCTATGAAAATTTCCTCCTCATATTTCACCATAAGAATATCATTATTCTTGTTGAGTAAAAGTATGCGAGCAGCCTTTCTTTTGGGCAGATAAGTCAATTCATCACTTCCTATAAACTAAACACGACTCCGCCATATACTGCCCTTGAAGAAGTACCATATGTAAAGACTTCTTCATATTTCTCATCAAACAAATTATCTATTCTAATATTAAGAAGAATATTGTTTGAGAATTTATAGCCTGCTGAAATATTTACGAGAGTGTAGCCGGGCAGAGTAAGTTGTTCAGCAGGAAAAGGACGGAAGTCATAATCGGTTCTCTCTCCCACAAACAAGAACTGCCCGAAAACAGACATCTTCTTATTGAACCTGTTAGAAATTGACAGCGATGCTTTCTTTTTGGGACGACGCAATATGGGTGCGTTATCACTCAAGTTTTTATTTCTGGTGAAAGTATATTCCAATTTTGCGGTAAAGTCATTATTCTTAAAGTGAGCAAAATATTCAGTTCCGCTGGAAGTTACCTTGCTAATATTTACCGACCTAAATGTTATCGGATCCAGTGCTACCAAATCTTTTAAGTCACTGTCAAAATAAGTAAACCCAATGGAAAAATTTTGATGATATTTTTCAAGCCCAACCTCCCAGCTTTTACTTTTTTCCGGACTTAAATCAGGATTACCATACAACTGGTGAAACAATTGAAATAACGAGGGTGTTTTAAAACCGGTTCCATAATTTGCTTTTAGCTTCAGCATCTGCTTTTCAAATAAGTAAGCGGAAGTTATTCTGAAAGTTGCAACCTCTTTAAATTTTTCATGGTAGTCAACCCTGACACCCATAGTTATAAACCAATTATTGTTAAACGAAAATTCTGATAATGCAAACAATCCGGAAGTGCTGCTTTTTACTTCCTTTACCGTATCCGCATAAGGACCCCAAATGGACCGGGAAAAATATGATGAGTTATATTTTTCTTTTTCTGTTTCTTCTCCAACGGTCAGTTTAACAGTTTCTGAAATTTCAAAAAGAAACTGAGTTTCAAACTTAACTTTGCCTCCTTCTGAATTTAAAACCGAAAAATCTAAATTGTTTATCCGGTCATAATCGTCTTTTGACTCAAGCTTGCTATTCATTATTGAAAGCCTGGAATTCATTGACCAGCTTGAGTTTTTTGAGTTCTTCCCAAAATTAAGCGAGAGAATTCTGGATTTTGCGCTGTTATAATAATTGGGGTCATCCAGGTTCCCAAATGACTTATCAATATCCGCATTTCCATTTGTTGCCCCAAGATTGAGACCCAAACTGTAAGACTGTGAAAGAGAATAACCAAAATTTGCAGAAAATGAGGAATTTCTGTAACCGTCACTTTCACTGCTGCCAACAGCCGCACTGGTCGCGCTGAAACCGTCAGAATCTCTCCGGGAAAGTGACAGAGAATATTGCATATTATTTTTGCTGCCAGAAAGTTGCAATGATTCATTGTAAGTGCTGTATGTTCCCGTTTCTGAGTTAAACTTAATTGAGTTTTTGCCGGAACCTTCTTTAGAAAAAATCTGAATGACACCGCCAATAGCGTCCGAGCCGTATAAAACCGACTGGGCACCGCGGAGGATTTCTATCCTCTCAATATTATCAACGGTAAGATGAGCAAAATCGAAATAACCGTTTGGTGATGACGGGTCATTCATCTCCACTCCGTCAATTATCACCAGAGTATGATGAGAGTTTGCCCCTCTCAGAAATACCGAGGTTGACCTTCCTATTCCACCTGACTGGACAACATCAATACCGGGAACGCTCCGCAACAGGTCGCTGACCATTGTTTTCTGGCTGAGGCTTATCTCATCTGAGGTGATAACTGTTACCGAACTGGCTATCTCTCTGAGCGGGGTCAGATTTCTGTTAGCCGTTACAACTACCGAATCATTGAGTTGTTTGGGGTTGTTGATTGTGCCGCTTTGATTTTCTGCTCTGGTTCCCTTCGCTCCAAAAGCAATAATCAGAGCAACGAGCATGAAAAAACGCTTCATGGTGAAACTCCTTTACCGACCAGAAGCGCAGGACAAATTGACCAACGAACCCGCGCCGCTGCCAGCAGTTAGATTTTTGTTCCGGCAGGTTTCCTGACTTCTGGCTTCAGACCTTTTTTGTGCGCCTTCCCAGTCTTCTTAGACAAGTGGCAAATGCTCAAAAAAGTAGCCATTACAGTAGCGGGGCTGTGACGGACTTACACCGTCTTCCCTATTATCCGCCAACTTAAGCGGCACCGAAATGATGTAGGAGCAATATAAGGGGAGTGTTGACGACAGTCAATTGATATTTCAAGCCCATTTTTGGGAGTTGACTGAGGCGAAACATAAAATATATTATATAAAGAAGAAATAGGACTTAATACTAGTGAACTTAGATGGATAAAGTTACTTATGGATAACTGGCACGCTTCTTTCAATCCGAAAGAATTCCTTTCGAAGGTAAATCTCAAAGATTTAATTGAACCGAATGAGATTTTTGATGAAAGAGAAACTGTTGGAGCAGATCTATCGTGTGTTCTTTGCGCCAAAATAAAGGAAAAAGGTATCTTGTTAAATAATAAGTCTTTCTTGTGTGAAACTTGCCTTGCTAAAATGTCGATGATCTCGTATCCACAGAGATACGAAAAGATTTATAGAAAATTTCTGAAAGCTCACAAATCTTGGACAATTGCATATATGGAACTCCGCGATCGATTCGGATTCCATAAAAGAGAATCTTCTTTGCCAATCTTTGCTTTCTTATCACTTTTTTTTCTTTTCTCGAATGTCTTGTATATAATTATACCATTAACCATATTTCTAGTGCACATGTATATAGAGAGAAAGAAAGAAGAAAAACTTATCATATGGAATGCGCAATTATCTGAATGGAATGAACTATATCCTGAACCTCAAAAACCGAAATTGAGACATTTTCACGATCCAAAAGTTAACTTAACAACTAGAGATAATTTAATTTTGAAGATATTCAATCATTGGCCTGGGTATCCTCCTTATTGGAGATACTTGAGACAAGTCATCCTCCATAGAGACGATGATCATTGTCAGGTTTCCGGGTGTCCTTCACGATCAATTTTGCATATTCATCATAAAGAACCAACCTCAAATGGAGGTGAACATATCCCTAACAATTTGATAACACTTTGTGAATTTCATCACGGACTTGAGCCTGAAATTGGTCACGAAAGAATTTGGTCGAATATTAAAACAGAATATTTTACTATTGTTCGAGAACATATGAGACAAAATCGTTCTAGTATTGGTTACCACAATGTTAAGCCACATATTCGACGATTAGAACTGACGACAGAAGAAGAACTCAAAGAAATCAGGAATTATTATTCTCTGTCTTGTCCATTATGTAGTAGTAATCGATTAACTATAATAGTAGACGATAATGTAGGAGTCGTTTGTGAAGACTGCTCTGATTCTTGCTACTTCTCAAAAGGACTGACTAAGGAAACGGGTCCGAGGTTTGCAGAACTTCATGATATTGAGAAGAACGAAGGGAGCTGGCCGATGAGATGGGATATGCTTACGTATAAGACAGAACTCATGGCTTCTAAATCAAACCCTAGGCCTAAAAATAAGCCAAAAAGTAAAACGAAGAAGCGACTGTGCCCTAAATGTGGTAGTTCAATGAAACTCATCTCACCTATTGCTGGACAAGACTGGAAACAATTCTGGGGTTGTACAAATTATCGTTCAACCGGATGTAGAGGTTACTTGCGTGTTAATTAAATTGAACTATTGAAATCACGCAAGCCCGCCTTATGAGCTTACTAGGTAAGATACTTTAGATCGAATTCGGTGGAGGAATAATTCTACCCCCCGCTTTTACCTTGACATACACCCAAAAATTGGCAAACTTATAAGCAACTTCGACTTATTCAAAAGGAGGTGTTATGAAACGATATTTTTTGCTGTTGGCTCTGTTCTTACTTGGCATCTCTTCGGCAAAGGCCCAGCTTCCGTCTTTAGGTATAGGTTTTTCCGGCGGAGTCAACCTCCCCATTCTCCAGGCTAATCAGGGAGAAGGCACAATTTATTCTATCAGGGGAATTATTAAAATCCCGTTAATCGTTTTACAGCCACATTTCAGTTTTGGGAAATACGGAGAGGCAGATTTTTCTATCCTTAATCTCCCCTCAATACAACTTGAAGGTTCAAAGATAAAATCTTTCGGTGTCGATGCATTATTGGGAAGTCTCATGGGTGCACCGGGATTTAGCCCATATTTTCTTGGCGGGGCCGGATATTATAAAATGGAACGTGACCAAACTACTATTTTTGATGAACCCGACAGAAAATTTGGCTGGTCTTTGGGCTTGGGAATTTCAATCAGTGCTACTCCAATTTTTGAACTGGATGCAAGACTTAAATTCAATTTCATGAAGTTTGATTCTACCACCAAAAAAGATGTCAACCTTCTTGTTGGCCTTAACTATTATTTTGGGGGGTAGACAGGATAATTTATTATGAAAAAAAATAAAGACAAATTGTTTCCGGCTTTTGTCGTTCTGATTTCTGTTTTTTTGACAGCTTGCCTTCTTTCCGGAACATTTATTATTAGCTCAGAAATAAGTTTTTCTACATTCAGCGGGTTTTATTTTTATGATGTCGATGTCACTAATGAACCGGATTGGCAGGATCATAAAGATGAGATTGATGATATTGAGATGGTTGGTTTTGACCTATGGTTTACCAATAATTCTTCAACTGGTATCACGTTCAACATCTACTTAGATGAATCAACGGACCCAATTTATAACAGCGGGAGTCTCGTTGTTGATGTCTCCAACGTAAAAGCGAACGCCACCATTGTTTTAGACGATGTCACTCTCCCCTCAGGGTCATCACACTTGACATATGTTGAGTCACTCAGTAAAATCAGAAATTTTGATGCTCTTAAAGAATTGTTCAAATCCGGCAAGTTTCATTTTTATGGAATTGGCTCTGACACGACCGGTACTACGTGGATTATTGATTCCGGCAAAGTTATTGTGACTTTTTCTGCGAGTAATTAGTTACGCACATCTTTTACTGAAGTTTTAACCGATTCATGAAATTCCCGTGCTGTTTTCTTATAATGTGATTTGAAATATAGTCAAAATCATTTACAATAATAATCATGAAACCAAAATTCTTTTCAAACCCCACAAAATTCAGAAACTGGCTGGAAAAAAATCATAACAGAAAAGATGAGCTAATCGTTGGCTATTACAAAGTTGCCTCCGGCAAGCCAAGCATGACCTGGTCTGAGTCTGTGGATCAAGCATTATGCTACGGATGGATTGACGGTATCCGCCGATCAATTTGCGAAATAAGCTACTGTATCCGATTCACACCGCGAAGGCCAAGAAGCACCTGGAGCGCGGTAAATCTCAAAAAAATACAAGTGCTCACAAAACTAGGACTGATGAATTCTGAAGGAATAAAAGCATACAAAAAAAGAACGACCAAGAATTCGGAAATCTATTCTCATGAACAAAAATATCTAAAACTCAAGAAAGAGTACGAGAAAAAACTTAAAGCAAACAAAAAAGCCTGGGCATATTTTGAGTCATTGGCGCCATCATATAAGAAACCAACTATCTGGTGGGTTATGTCTGCCAAAAAAGAAGAAACTCAGATTCGTCGGCTTGATATACTTATATCGAGTTCTTCCAATGGGAAACTCATCCCCCAATTGATATGGGAGAAAAAGAAATAACTCACATTTCAGTACGTAGACAATGTTGTTTTATCGCACTTGAATTTTGTTCATAGTCAATCTAATCGCTGTTGACATTCAAAACATATTATTATAAATTTCTATGAGTTACGGCTATCAAAATTGATTGACTTTGGACGCAAATACGAAAAGGAGCAATAAATATGGTAAAGGCACGGGGAATCAAACGTACAGCAAAGAGACTATCGAAAAAGAAGGCAACTAGCAAAAAAGGACAATGTTTTGCTATAATGCCTTTTGGTGGCTGGTTTGACGAATATTATACAAAGGTTTTTGTACCCGCTATCAAGGAGGCAGGTCTGGATCCATGTCGTGCCGATGATTTGTATCGTCCAAGTACTATTGTTGCCGATATCTGGACCTACACAAACAAAGCGAAATTAATCATTGCTGATCTGAGCGGAAAGAACCCAAATGTATTTTATGAGCTAGGTCTTGCTCACGCCTTAGCTAAGCCAGCGATTCTTGTGGTAGAATCTATAGACGACGTGCCTTTCGATCTTAGAGCATTGCGGGTTTTGGAGTATGACAAAAATGATCCAAATTGGGGTACAATTTTACACAATAAAATTGTGAGAGCAATTGAAGAGGTTCTCGTTGATCCAGCTTTGTCTGTTCCTACTGCATTCTTAGAGACGATACCGATGAAAGGAACCCCGGCGATAACGGAACATGAAAAAGAAATGTTGGCCATCCGGCGAGATATAGATCTCATGAAGCGAGAAGTACGACAAACACGAGAAATTAGACATGATCCTATTCCGACAAAGAGAGCGTCATATTACCTTACCTCAAAAGAGGCACTTGCTGATTTAGATCGCATGTATATAATGGGTTTCACTAGATCGCAAATTGGAGACCGTCTTAGAGAACGTGGTGCTCCTGCTAGCTGGACTGATAGTCAGATCGATAAATTTTATTCATCTCTCGCTTCATTGGACAAAACCGAATCTAAACCTATAGTCTCGAGTGAAATATTAAAAGGCAAATCTGAGCCTGCAAAAAAGATTTCTACAGTGAAGAAAAAATCAATCATATCCAAAGCCAAGGCCACAAAGCGGACGACCTCTAAATCGAAGGTGAGCAAACCTAAAGGAGCAAGAACAAAAACTAAGAAAAAGAAGTAAATTGAGAATCTAGTGTTTTTGTCTAGTTAAAATGGATTTAATTAGAGTTTAATATTTTATTACTGATTAGACGTATTTTTCTTCTCAAGAAATTCCTTTGCCAAGTGGTCGGATTGTGCTATGTTTAATTTGCAGATACATATATCTATAATATATTAGTAGGGAGGAATTATGCCAAATTTGAAGATTTTGTCGTGGAATGTGGAACATTTCAAGGCAAATAAACAAGAACAGATTGCTAAGATTATCAAAGACTACAACCCGGATGTTTTCGGCATCTATGAAGTAGAAGCTGCCTCAATTTATGAATTTATGAAAACTCACTTTCCGAAATACACCATTTTTATAACCAAAGGGCAGCAATTACAGGAGATATTGATAGCATGCAAGAACAAATTCGATTCTATAATGATTACTCAAAAGGATGAGTTCAAAAGCGGTAATAAGAGTCTCAGACCGGGTGCATTCTTAACATTTAATCATCCTCACAACGACCAACAGTATAATTTTCTCTTCTTGCACACAGATTCTGGTACAACTGCCGTTGATTTTGGTAATAGAACTGAAATGTTCAGGCATGCATACAATCTTAAGAGGAAAATTGATTATACATATGACATAAAGTCCAATTTCATAATGCTTGGAGATTTAAATACAATGGGAATGAAGTACCCTCGTCCATACGTAGCTGACAACATTGTGACCACACTTGATGAACTAAAGTATCTTGATTTTCATGCTAACAGAAGTTCTGGCTCAAAAAGACATAAAAAATTAAAACCATTTCTTCGAAGACTAACAAAACCTGCGGGTACATATTTTAGCCATACATATGGAATTAGCGATCTTGATCACATCGTGGCATCAGATCATTTGACCTTTACCCAGCAAAGTAATTTTGATGAAGATGGGGAATTTGACATAAAGCTAGACGGTTGGAGAAAATATATAGGAAACGATGTTCAGTTGGACAAATTCTTGGAAGAAATATCTGATCACTGCCTCTTGTATTGTGAACTCGAAGTCTGAGATCAAATAATTGGGAAACATTAATTT
>JACZYS010000022.1:8499-18263 GCA_022570975.1 Candidatus Zixiibacteriota bacterium
GTTCTTAACTCCCGGGGCCAGGCTCCTGATCACATCACGCTTGATATAAAATTGCATATTTAATTTCTGTAAACTCTCTTCCACGAACTACAAATCTCTCATCCTCTGCCTCTTCTTCCGCCTCTTTTGCCATCTCGTTTGCGGCGTTCTCTGGGTCTCTCTCTTTCTTTTTCTTCTTCTTTAATAAGCTTTTTAAATTTCTTTTTTTGAGAGTCAGTTAGAACAGACTTTATCTTTTTGTTAATGTTTGTCAGTTTCGGCTTTGATATCTTTCATGATCTCACGCATCTTGTCTCTGGAAAGATCATCTGCGTTCAATTTGTTGGTCAGTTTTTCATATCTGGAACCGTGAAAAAATTCCAGAACTTGGATTTTTTGTTCGGCAGTTAGTTTTAACTTCTTATCAAGTTTCTTAACTCTTTCTTCAATCGTTGGAGGCGTGGGTGGCTTCATTTTGCGCCTGGATTGTGCCGAGATGCATAGAGATGTTAGAAACAACAATATAAATAAGTAAACTGCTCTTTTCATAAAACAACTCCTTTTTATAACCAATTTTACAGTTTGGTCTTGACCTTTTTTTCTTGCTTTTGACAAGACAAATACCCGCATCATTTCATTTTCTGGAAAATTCAGGGAAAATATTATTCTGCTTTAAAGTCAAAGCCTAACAATTTATTGGATTCCTTTTCACGAAAAATTGTGCATCTCAGATAGTTGAACTCGTTCACATTCTTCAATAAATGAACTTTTCCCCGAACGCAAATTCTGTGGCGGGTTCTTAATTGCAACAATAATTATTGTTATTCGTAATATAAGCAGCGATAATTTTGAATATTATTTAATTCAAATTTATCACGAAAACATAGACTGGTAACGATATATTATTGACAATCCTGAGGAGCAATGAAAGGAAATGTTTAATGAACAAAACATTCAAACCGACCACAATTGCGCTTATGATAAGTTTCTTGGCGCTGCTGGACCCTGCAAAATCCATCGCAGAATCACCGGACAAAATGCCAATTACAACCTCATCAAAAGAAGCTCTCGATAATTATCTGAAAGGTCGCGACCTGAATGAGAAACTGAGAGGTCAGGAGGCAAGACAGTTTTTTCAGAAAGCAATAAACTTAGACCCAAATTTTGCTGTCGCTCATTTGCAAATTGCCGGTGTTCAGGCATCCCCAAAAGCGTTTTTTGAAAGCTATAACAAAGCCAGAGCGTTGGTTGACAAAGTTTCAGAAGCTGAGAAGCTTTGGATTTTTGGTTTTGAAGCCGGCGCAATAGACGGTGACCCAATGAAGCAACGCAAGTACATGAAAGAATTAGTTTCAAAATTTCCAAATGATGAACGTGCCCACAATCTGCTGGCAGCAAACTATTTTGGACAGCAGGAATGGAAATCGGCAATTGCTGAATACGAAAAAGCTATCGCTATCAATCCAAATTTTTCAGCACCTTACAATCAACTTGGATATGCATACAGATTCATGGAAGATTTTGATAATGCCGAAAAAACTTTCATGAAATATATAGAGCTGATACCTGACGACCCAAATCCTTACGACTCATATGCGGAACTGCTAATGAAATTGGGAAGGTTTGACGAATCTATTGAACAATACAAAGGTGCCCTAAAAGTTAATCCGGATTTTGTTTTCTCTCATGCGGGAATTGCGACCAACCTCAATTTCAAAGGTGAGCATGAAGCAGCCAGAAAACAGCTTCAGTTTATGTATGATAATGCCAGAGATGACGGCCAACGTCGTACGGCATTGACGGCAACAGCCTGGTCATTTGTGGACGAAGGGAATTTTGGCAAAGGTGTAGAGGCTATTCAAAAACAATATGTACTTGATGAAAAACGTGGAGATATTTCCGCCATGGCCGCCGACCTTGTCTTGATGGGTTATATAGTTATTGAAGTTGAAGGGCGCGAAAGCGAAGCACTGGAACTCTTTAAGAAAGCATCGGCGATGGTCCAGGCATCATCTGTAGCTGATAAAGTAAAAGCCCAGAACATTCAGACATCAAATTTCAATATTGGGCGCGCCTATACGGCCATGCGTGACTTTGAAAATGCCAAAATTTATGCCGCCAAATTCCGTGAAAGAGCAACCAAAGTGCAAAACGGATTTCAGCTCAAGCAGGCACATCAGTTAGACGGTTTGATTGCCCTTGGAGAAGGTGACTATGACACCAGTATTAAAGAGTTGATGCAGACAAATCTCATCAACCCCTATAACAATTTCTTTTTAGCAAAAGCCTACCAGGCCAAAGGACAATTGGCAAAGGCCAAAGAATATTTTGAAGATGCAGGTCACTGTAACTCTCTCAATGGTGGACCCCAGGCCTGCGTAAGAGTCAAAGCTCAAAAGGAATCTGCCGCTTTGTAAAACTATCTTCAAGCGGAATTGAACCTATTTTTCAACCTAAGTCAGGAGCCCTCCGCTCCTGACTTTTTTATGCACAATTAAGGCTTGCTACCCTTTACACTAACCCCTATGAAAATGCGGTGCGTTATATTATATTCCCCACTGGTAACGATATGAATCAGATGAAAAATCGATTAATTATTATAACAACTGCCCTGGCTTTTGCGCTCTTGATTTCCAGTTGGACAGAAGGGCTCTCTGAGAATCTGATTCGCAAAACTTATAAGCTAATATCAAATTTTGATAACGACGACAGAACAACCATTTCATATGATGAAAACGGCATACCGGTTGTTGATTATGGCACAATCAATAATTTTCAAATTGGAAAACAATACAACCCGGTTACTGTTTGTCAGACGGCTTTAAGGTATTGGGAAAAGATAGATACCGACAGCAGTTCTTCGACCGAATTTAGCAAATTTTTAAACTGCGCCAATTGGATAGTAGAAAACATTGAAACAAGAAATGATTTTGCCGTATTACCGTATTCTTTCCCCTGGCCCAAATATTTTCTTGATTCCGGATGGGTTTCGGCAATGGCCAATGGGCAAGCCCTTCAGGTTCTAATTCGTGCCCACAAAATCAGCGGCGACCAAAAATACCTGTCAACGGCAATGCAATTGAAAAATTCTTTTCTTGTTGAAGTGTCAAAGGGAGGGGTTACCCATAAAACCGAAAATGGACGTTGGTATGCTGAGTACGCCTCTGCGTCTCAAATAGAAACAAGACCGATGGTCTTAAACGGCATGATGTACGCACTGATTGGGCTTCATGAATATAAGGAGTACCTGAAAGATTATTCGGTTGATACAATTTTTTCTATGGGCATAAAAACTCTGGCCGATTCACTTTTCCTTTATGACCGCAACGGACATTCGTACTATGATCGACTCGGAAATCCGTCCGGCGGCCAATACCATAAGATTCATATAGAACTACTTTTGAAACTGTATGAAATTTCAAAACAGCCCGAACTGAAAAAATATCAGGCGCGTTGGAGCAATTTTCAACAATCTAGTTTTGTGGCCCGGCTGTTGAAGGCACCTACAAAAATTGCAGTAGCTATTTTGATTCTGAATTTTGTGATGATTTATTTTTTTCTGGAAGCATGCTTACACCTGCAGAGAAAGCGACTTAAGCGAAGGTAGATTCAGACAAAGAACATATGTCTAAGGGTTAAATCTTTTTGTAGTCAAAACTGATATCTATTTTTTCAAACCGTTTTCCATTAACAAGTACATAAGGGTAAATAAAATAGTTCAGACTCTCAGTTCCATGCTTTGCTTTTAGCTTTATATCTCGCCCCATAGTAAATGAAATGCGATTATGGTCTAAATGTCCGAAATAATATTCCTTCTTTTCGGGATGTTTGATCGCCTCAGAAATATCCACCGGAATCCAGCCTCTGCCTTCAATGTAGAATTCCGCCCAACAATGATAGCCGGCGATTAATTTCGCCTCCTCTTCTTCGGGGAGAGGAAATCCAATAATAAAACGAGCCGGAATACCCAATGACCTGGCCATGCTGATAAAAAGGGAATGAATGTCGGTACAGTTTCCGGTTCTTGTATCGCACGCAAATAGGGCATCTCCATTCCCCCACCCTTCGCCAGATTTATCATACCGCATTGTTTCGGTCAGATGATCATAGAGGATTTCTATTCTTTCAAATGCATTGGTCACCCCTTCCACGACACTGTCTGCTTCTCTTGCGATGATACCGCCAAGCGGCACCAGTTTGTTGGAAACTTCAAAGGAAGAGTGATCGGCTGCATTTTCTTCCAATGTACTTGAGGATTTGCTCTTAATAGTTCTGTTTTCTGAACGGGCCACTTTGAAATCAACTTCGATATCAATCTGATCCGGCAATTTCTCCCCCGAACTGAAATACATGATTTTATTCCCATAGATCTGATCAGAGTAAATTTTGTAATCCAGATCGGATACAACCTCAAACGATGCTACCTGTTGATGCTGATTGTCCATGGGAATGGGAATCCAGATTTCAAGGTCTTTGGCATCGTCGGGCAGGTTTTCAATTTCCAGTTTAAAAGAGAAGGTAAAATGATGAGTCAAGTCTTGCCCACCGGACTCAAACGAGCCCGGTTTAAAGGACATGAGCATCATCCCTACAAAAATTGATATAACAACAGAGACCGCAATGGCAAAAGTTTTTGCAATCACTGTGAATCTCTTTTTATCACAGCTTTATATTGGTAATGCCAATAATCATTTATTGTATTTAAGAGAAACAAGGTAGTATGCTCAAAAAAAATCAGTCTGCTTATTTGCGTTTCCAGTTGCCGTTCTCTTCGTACCAACTATAGCGCGCTTTACCATCTTCTTTGTGAATCATGACTTCGGTCACTACCAGTTCATCATTTTCAGACATCATGAAAAAATCAAGGTCATAAGTTTTGCCGCCCTGAGCATCAAAGTCTGAACAGGCAAAATACAAATTCTCACCGACCTGCGCCAAACGTTCGGTATGCACTTTAGTCAGGGTCAATAGAAGTGCCGATTCTGATTTTGCATCATAGACCATGAAAAATCCGCCTTTCAGCTTCGAATCACTGTCAACAAAATCGGTAATTGCTTTGGCCATTGTTTCGGTACTTGCCTTGAATGCTTTTTCAGGATGCTCGGGATGCTCGGCTGCTTTTTTCTTTTTAGTCGGATGTTCCTGCCCGAATGCTGTGGCATTGCTCAGCACCATAATGCATGCTGAAAAAATCAGTGTGGTAATGATTGTTAAATAGCGATTTGATTTGATCATTTTCTTGCTCCTTAATTAGAACTGTTGTTTGGTTTTATACAGCTATAGTACGTAAAAGTTTTTGACATTGCTATATTTTTTTTGGGAAACCATCCCCAAAATATGAGCCCCGAAGCTATTGGGCCTCAGGGGTTTAAGTTTTTGATGCAAATAGGATGTTTATGCATAGACGGTGACCTGTATTAATTACAAAAACTCATGGTGAACTCAGTTTCAGGTGCTTGTCCTTATTTTCTAATGACATGATTTGTCACTGGGGGATCTTATGTTGTCTCTCATAAATTCATAAATAATTATAGCTCAATTGTAAATATGTAACTCGGTAAAAAAGGAGTATTTTATGAAGTACGTTCCAATCAAATATCACCGGCGATGTTATACTGATTTTTATGTCGGGAAAGAATCTGATGAGATCAGGGAAACACGACCTGAAGATGATCCTCGTACAACTCTGGTTACGAGAAAAAACCAAAAAGACCTTAGTGGTGAAGAGAAGAATTTGTTTATGTCGGTAATTGATGAGTTGGTACAATCAGGACAGTATAACATTCATGTGAACCACCACCCGGTCATGTCTCATCGGATGCACGGTCTCATGAGCGGATTTATCGGTTATGAACGTTTCCTTTACTGGCACAGAGTTTTTCTTCTCAAGCTTGAAGGGATGATGAGAGCGATTGACCAACGAGTTTTTATCCCTTACTGGAACTGGGTCGATGATCGGGAATTTCCTGAATGGTTGAAGGACTTTACACCGACAGGATTGACAGATCTCGATGGTGACATGCTGCCGGTAACTCGTAACCCCGGAGCCAATGGAATTACTTTGCCAACCCGTCTACGTGTCGATGAGATTCTTTCGCTGCCAGACTGGTCTTCGTTTGTGCGTCAGCTTGAAGATGGACCGCACAACCGCGTCCATCGCTGGGTAGGTGGAAGGATGAACGACATTTTTTATTCACCAGCCGACCCTGTGTTCTGGTTACATCATGCTGAAGTAGATCGGATCTGGCATATCTGGCAATTGGCTCATTCGGGCCTTGGGACAACAATCACAGGTGCTGACGCTGTTCTGGATCCCTGGGCAGAATCAACAACAGAATTAGAAGTTATTGCCACTTTGGGATATTCCTACCAAGAAGAGACACTGTAGACAATTTGTTGTTGGAAGAAGCCCTGTATCAGAATTGATACAAGAATAGGCTTGAATTATCTTTTGATTGCAGATTATTGGTTACCATGCTTCTAGGTTATAATTTCAAGCCAATTAGATAGCATTCCTTAACCATGTCGACTCAAATAATGACATGTTTTATCAAATTTCTATTGACCATAATTGATGATAGTAAGATATGTATCATCTCTTGATTTGACGAGATTTTGCAATTTGAGATGCCGAAAGGGTCAAACTGTATTTTGAAACTATCTAAATGGGAAACTACGCCTCATATATTTTTTTAAAATCGACAATTACATGGAGGAGTTGACATGAAGAGGTTATTTCCAGTGGCGGTTCTGGCGCCGCTCTTACTACTGATAGTGGAATCCCAAATACATTCACAAACAATTGGTGAACTCGGCTTAACTATCGGTGGCATTTATCCGCAGGGGAATTACGTTAAGTATGCCGAACCGGGCTTCAACGCCACCATTCGGGGCAACTTCCGGATATCGGGATTTGAGGCTACAAGCATATGGGTTGATTTCAATTTTTCCGAGTTTTCCCGGCAGACAACTGATATCGACATTATAGCCGGATCGTTCATCGTTCCTGGGGTCCAGACGATCAGCGAGCAGGCATTTTCGTTTCACACCGGTCTTCAACTTGGTTCTCAAACGCGGCGAGGATTCTTTCGACCGAGAGCGGCAATCGGGCCCGGTTTGTTTATCTTTACAACCAAGACCTCGGTGAAACAAGAAGGGGCAACCGAAGATTTGGCTTCAGATGCTGACACCCAAGTCAAATTCGGGTGGCGCGGTGTTGTCGGTGCAGAATTTTTCTTCACCACTAAGTGGGGGATCACTGTTGAATTTCTTTACGACCATGTGCTAAATTTGAATCGAACGCTGGAGTTTGATCAGGCGACAAACGCACTGGTTCGAACTGGTCAAGCGGCACGATTTAACAGTTACATGATCGGGGTTGTTTTTCCGTTTCTTGATTAGGATAGCAACCTGAGGAGAGAATGGTGTTTCGAACTGGTGGGCCGTCCGCTTGCAATGGGTTTCTCTGATACAAGAAAATCCCGAAGTTATTCTGCTTCGGGCTTTCATATTTGGTAGCGGGGGGAGGATTTGAACCCCCGACATTCTCGGCTTTAACTAATCCAAGCGTAGAATCTACTATTTATTCTTTTGAGATCGTGGATATGCCGAGTTTTCTACCTAATGATAATATCCTATCTACTAATTTTGATTCAAGGTCTGTTTCATCGTCATAAAAAACAGTTCCAAACTTATCATAATCAAAGCTAAGTTTCTCAATTTCATATTTTTTATCTACAAGCATGATCACTTCTTTGTTGAATGCATGTGCCATACCAAGCTCATATACAACATTAGGATTCTCGGTGGACAACTCTGCAATCAAAAATTTACATTTACGTATATGCGAGTAAAATTTGTCATCCAACTGACCTGGCCAAATATCTTTATCGTTCCGAGTACAAAAGCAATTGAGATTTTCCTCTACTGATGGTCTTATGATGTTGTTGTATACTTCTTGAGGAAATTCCGAATTTTTGAAAGGCATTATTACAAAGGCGAATGCACCCTTCTTTTCTACCTCTAATTCTACTGAAATATAAAAGTTATTAGTCGGAAATTCGACAATTTCCTTTAATTCTTCGCTAACTTTTTTGGCTTCCTTTGCTGAGATACGAAACGCAACTGTCTTGGGCTTCCCACGAGCACGACTATGCTCCTTGAATCCTCCACTATTCTCGAGTAATCCCTCAGCCAAGAGTTGTTGCAGCCAATTACGCGAATCTTCATCTGAACCAATGGCATTGTCCTGTAAATCAACAAAGCTAATAGATTCATCTGGCCAATGTTCGTTTATCTCATGTATAAATCTAAGGATTTCCGTACGTAATTCTCTACCCTCTTTGTAAGGAAAGTTAGAGATTTTCTCAAATTCTTCAATAGTGAACACAAATTCATTCTTGTCAATAAATTCTCTAATCGATAACAGCCCAAATCGGATGACCGCATTGTGAAGCCCTGGTGAATCGTCTGCGAACTTGTTATTAACAAGAAGCGTATCTACTTTTATGGCAAACTTCAAGTTCTTCTTGGGATCAGATTGGCCTGTTCCACTAAAAAAATAAACATGTGAGATCTCATTGTGGAAATCCTCAGAACTTCGATTTGAATCTTCAAATCTAACATAAAACCTATGGGGTTTCTTAGCTACAACGGTTATGACATTTTCGCTAAAGGACTCTGACATTAATTATATTCCTTCTCACAGATGGAATTCACTTTACAAAAAAACCGGCTTTCACCGGTTTTAAATTTGGTAGCGGGGGGAGGATTTGAACCTCCGACCTTTGGGTTATGAGCCCAACGAGCTACCAGACTGCTCCACCCCGCGATCGTATTTTTTATGACAGGATATTACCCTGCCTGTTCGATCATATATTCAATTTTATGCATCAGCATAATTCTACAAAAAGCAACAATGTTGCTTTATAGCTTACCGTAATGCTCAATAAAGTATCTCTTCTCAAAAGCAAAAGGAATATTAATAACGCCGGGCATTTCACTAACCATCCCAACCGGGTTGCCAGACTCAATAACTTTGCCCAGATAATCCGGCATTTCCAAACGAGGATTACTGCGGGCCTGAATAAAGCTTGAAGATTTGTAACCTCTGTCAGTCAAAGAAATCTTGTCACCTTTGCGAAGCATCATTGATGGAATAGTTGCTCTTTTGCCATTAAGTCTCACATGTCCGTGGGAAACCAACTGACGGGCCGAGGCCATAGAGGGTGCAAATCCTAAACGAAAGACCAGATTATCCAGTCTTCTTTCAAGCATCCCAACCAGTGTATCTACCCATTCTCTTGAGCGGTCGCCCTTGGATTTTTTGATAAGTCTTCTCAGCTGAGTTTCTCTGAGCCCATAATGGTAGAGAACTTTTTGTTTTTCTTTCAAACGGATACCATAGTCAGAGACTTTTCTTCTCATATTCTGGCCATGCTGACCGGGGGAGTAAGCCCGTTTTTCCAGAGCTCCGGCTTTACCTAATCCGGGCAGCTCCACATCCAGCCTTCGCTGAATTTTAAAACAAGATTTACGACCCATTTTCACTTTTGACATCTATTTCCTCCTAATAAACCATAAAATTATCAAATTCAAATCAGCCTGAATAATAAGCTTATTTCCAAAAAATTGCAAGACCTATTGCGAGATTCCCTTAGTTTTTTAAATTGTTGTGGTCTAAAAGGTTCAAGGGTCAAACCAGCAATTCTTCAAGCACAGATTGGTTGCTTATTATATATATAACTCTTGAGATTCGAAGAATTCAATATGAGTTATATTTACTC
>JACZYS010000205.1 GCA_022570975.1 Candidatus Zixiibacteriota bacterium
ATCCGGATTTAAACAATTGAATCTGTCGCCAAATGACCGGGTGGCGGCCTTTATCCCAAATATTCCGGAAGCTGTTATCGGAATGCTGGCGGCTACATCAATTGGTGCTCTCTGGTCATCCTGCTCACCGGATTTTGGAACCGAGGGAGTATGTGATCGTTTTAGCCAGATAGAGCCAAAACTGTTAATCACCGTTGATAGTTATTCTTATAACGGAAAAAATATTGACCTTACCGATAAAGTTAAAGAGATTGTCAATCGGATACCATCAATTGAAAATGTTATTGTTATTTCAAAAGAGAGTATAAGTGACAATTTCCCTGACAGCAAATTCATAAGCTGGGATAATTTTGTAGATAACCATGCAACTCAGATTTCATTTGAACAGCTCCCGTTTGATCATCCGGTTTATATAATGTACTCTTCGGGAACTACCGGAAAACCAAAGTGCATTGTCCATGGAGCCGGAGGGACGCTTCTTCAGCATTTTAAAGAGCATCACCTGCACACAAACATTACTCGGGATGACACTGTTTTTTATTTTACAACCACCGGCTGGATGATGTGGAACTGGCTGGTAAGCGGCCTTCAAGTTGGATGCACAATATATTTGTATGACGGATCTCCTCTATATCCAAAAACAGGAATGCTCTGGGAAGCGGCTGAAACAGATAAAATAACGGTCTTTGGAACTTCGCCAAAATATCTCTCTGTCTGTCATGAAAGAAAATTGATTCCAAAAAATTCATCTGACCTGACTAATTTGAGAGTCATACTTTCCACCGGTTCTCCCCTCTCCGATGAAAATTTTGATTATGTCTATGATAACATCAAAAAAGATGTCCAGCTTGCTTCAATTTCCGGAGGCACAGACATTATCTCTTGTTTCATGCTTGGCAACTCAATCCTTCCCGTTTACAAAGGGGAAATTCAATGCCGGGGGCTGGGGATGAAAGTTGAGACTTTTGATGATAAGGGACTGTCTGTTAATAATCAGGTCGGTGAGCTGGTCTGCACCGCTCCTTTTCCTTCCATGCCGGTGCACTTTTGGAACGATGAAGATAACAAAAAATATTATTCAGCATATTTTGAACACTTTCCCGGAGTCTGGAGACACGGTGACTATATCAAGATTACCGAAAACGATGGAGTTATTGTTTATGGTCGTTCCGACGCCACTTTAAATCCCGGAGGCGTAAGAATCGGAACAGCAGAAATTTATGCCCCACTTGAGGCTATTGATGAAATTGCTGACTCAATAGTAATCGGGCATCAGGAAGGTTCCGATGTTGAAATTATTTTATTTCTGATGCTGACCAAAGGCTTAAATCTGACTGAAGAGCTCAAAAAGAAGGTCAGAAAAAAAATCGGAGAGAAAACCTCGCCGCGACATGTCCCATCCAGAATCATACAGGTTAAAGATATCCCGGTGACAATAAACGGAAAAAAAGTTGAATTGACTGTAGCAAAAGTAGTCAGCGGGAAAAATATTCAAAACCGGGAAGCTCTGGCAAACCCGGAATCGCTTGAAGAATATGAAAATATTTTAAAAACAGCAGATATCTGAAACAGAAACTTACTATTGCTGTTTTATATAATAAATTGTAAATTATTTCTATGATTTTGATGGGTGGAAAATATTTTTGGGGAGAATAGTATGAACGGAGAAAGTGGTTTTACAGAAAACGGCGGCGTTGCAACCAAAAGCAAAGAGTCATCAGAACCAAAATTTGCTTATCTGGACAACAAAAATATCAATCGCCTGCCGAACCATTTAAAACAGTTCATAATTGACCAGAATTACAAAAAATACACTCCCATTGACCACGCTGTCTGGCGATACATTATGCGCCAGAATTTTAATTTCTTAAAAGACCATGCCCACTCCTCATATGTCAAAGGTCTCAACCAGACCGGTATCTCAATTGAAAAAATCCCCTCGATTGAAGAGATGAATGACATTCTTGCAAAAATCGGATGGGCGGCCGTACCTGTCGACGGTTTCATCCCGCCGGCCGCCTTTATGGAATATCAGGCCTATAACGTTCTGGTAATTGCCGCTGACATGAGACAGATTAATCATATTGAATATACTCCGGCACCTGATATTGTCCACGAGGCAGCCGGTCACGCACCCATTATTGCCGATCCAAAGTATGCTCAATATTTGCGCCTGATAGGAGAGGTAGGCTCAAAAGCAATGTCATCCAGAAAAGATTTTGAGCTTTATGAAGCAATCAGGCGGCTTTCTATATTGATGGAGTCTGAAACTTCGACCAAAGAAGAGATCAAAAAATCAGAAGAAGAAGTGGAATATAAACAGAAACATCTGGGCAAGCCTTCTGAGATGGCTCTTTTATCCCGTCTCCACTGGTACACGGTTGAGTATGGACTGATTGGCACACTGGAAAACCCAAAATTGTACGGAGCCGGATTGCTCTCTTCCATTGGTGAGTCGTCCAATTTCCTTAAAGATTCCGTCAAAAAGATTCCTTACAATCTTAAGACCTCAGAATATCTATTTGATATCACCACCCAGCAGCCCCAACTGTTTGTAACTCCGGATTTTGACCACCTGATAAAAGTGTTGACAGAATTTGCCGACACTATGGCTTACAAAACCGGGGGAACAAGCGGACTGAACAAGGCCATCGAATGCCGAAACACTTCAACCGCCGTTTATTCATCCGGCCTGCAGGTGTCCGGAGTCTTTGAAGAAATCAAGGCCGATGACAATGACCGGCCTGTTTTTATTAAATTATCATCAGCTGTTTCTTTAGCTGTTGACAACAAAGAGCTAAACGGACAGGGAAAAGATTATCACAAAGACGGATTCAGCTCGCCGGTCGGAAATATTAAAGGCTCATCCACCGCTATTGAAAATATGAACGATGAAGATTTATCAAAACTTGGTATTAAATTAAACGAGCAAAGTTCGTTTGAATTTGAAAGTGGAATAAGAGTTAATGGCCAGTTGGACAAAATTGTAAGAGAAAATGGAAAGTTAGTCCTTTTGGT
Organism: Candidatus Zixiibacteriota bacterium; assembly: GCA_022570975.1. GTDB lineage: Bacteria > Zixibacteria > MSB-5A5 > GN15 > FEB-12 > JACZYS01. Next base: position 3,019 of record JACZYS010000205.1, read on the forward strand.
ATTCTCAGACTGCAAAGTTACCCTTGGTGATGACACCCTCTTTGACCCTTCATGGGGCACCTACGACATGGCAGTTGGTGAAAGCATTTCATCCGTATTCTGCGGAGCCGCTGATAAAGATACCTATGACCAGGTTTCGCTTGTTCCCCGTCAAAGAACAATAAAATCAGTTCTTAATGAAAAGACCAAACAACTCCATGCCTGCTATCAGAAAATAAGAGACTGTCGCCAGGCAGGCAACGGAAACGATGTCATCCCTGAAATCTGGAACAAAGTCAAAACCAATCACAGTTCCGACTGGCTCTTGTCAATGGAAATGCTTGAAATTATCAAAAAAGATTCATCACACCCGGAAGTTGAAGCAGAAATCACAGAATTCCTGAACAATAAAGCAACAGAGAATAAAGAATTGACCAAGTTAATCAACAACGGCCTCAGCCTCTTAAACTAAGGTTGCACAAGTGACTGAACTACGTGAAAAGTCTTGCCAGCCCTGCGAAAAGGGTACACCTGCTTTAACCGAATCAGAAACAGAGCAGTATCTAGACCAACTTGAAGACTGGAATCTCTTAGACAATAATAAAAAGATTGAGCGCGTCTTTAAGTTTAACAATTTTGTCAGTGCCTTAAAATTTGTCAACTCAGTTGGCGAGGTTGCTGAACAAGAAAACCATCATCCTGATATCTTAATTTTTGGTTACAACAAAGTTAAGATAACTTTGTACACCCATGTCATTGGTGGACTCTCTTTAAATGATTTCATCGTCGCCTCAAAAATTGACGGTGTTTGAGATAGCAATTTAGTCTGTCTAGTAGGTCAGGAGCCCCGCGCTCCTGACAGTTTTAAGTTCCACAAGGCAGGCATTTGAACAATTACAGGTTATTATACGTCATAAG
>JACZYS010000023.1:0-14314 GCA_022570975.1 Candidatus Zixiibacteriota bacterium
TATGACTAACTGTATCTAATGTAATTACGCCGTTTGTTGTATCAGTTTCAATAGTATCATATAAGTATATATCAGATCTCTTGAGAGTGTTACTTAAAATATAAGCATCACTGAATTCACTGAATTTGTTTCTTTCCAGTCTATAAGTTGCAAAAACTCTGAAGTAATTATCCGGCCATCTGAGCCTCTTACCAATTTTTAGTGAGCCGCCCTGTCGGGCTTCAATATAGTCGCCGAACCATCTTCTTCTGGTCGTATAAACGTCGGTTCCAAACAGAGTGGGACGGCCAAACATCCACGGCTCGGTGAATGAAACCTGAAAAGTATTACGGTTGTTACCAAATTCAATATTAAAAGAAAGATTTTGTCCGTTCCCCCGGAAATTAGGGATAGACATTCCCAACGTTCCGACTACTTTATCCTGAGAGTTATATCCGGCCCCGGCAGAAATCTGACCGGTCTGTTTTTCTTCCACCTCAAATTCAAGGTCAACATCCCCATTGGGAAGGTCAATCGGTACCGGCACAACATTGTTAAAAAAATTGAGGGCCATCACATCTCTGACCGACCGGATTAAGAGGCTGCGGTTAAATGTCTGTCCGGGCAATGATGAGAGTTCACGGCGAACTACTTTTTCTTTGGTCTTGGTATTCCCGACTATGCGGACCATATTTATTTTTGAGGGGAGACCCTCGTTTATTTTATAATTTACGTCAATTATGGAGTCAGCCCGGGTTGTTCTTTCATCCAATATTTGGACATGGAGATGTCCGATCTCCTGATAAAGAGTATATAGCTCATAAATAGATTCTTCATACTTTTCATTGTCAAAAATCTCACCCGGTTCATATTTTATTTTACTAGCCAGAAGCTCTGATGGAAATTTTTCATTATCCTGAAACTTTACTTCGCCAAAAAAGTACCGCGGGCCTTCATAAACCTCAAAATAAACAGTCATCCGGTTGCGAATAGAGTCAATTGTCAGAGAATCAGAAATCAAAAAAGCATCCAGATAACCTTTTTTCTTGTACTCTTCAATAACCTTTTCTTTATCCTCTTCATATTTGTCCTGAGCAAAGTCTGAGGTTTTTAGAAATCCCCTTTTCCGGTTTCTCATAACTTTTATTATGTCATTTGCTTCCACCTGCTGGTTGCCGGTCAAAACAACTTTTTCAACTTTAACTTTCGATTTTTCATTGATGATGTAAGTCAGATTAGCATCGGATGAGTCGGCACTGTACACCAACTCAAAAGATACTTCAGCTCTGAAATATCCTTTTTCTGAATATTTATCCAGAATCTGGTTTTTCTTTTTCTGGATCAGGTGAGGCGATATATATCCTCCAACTCCCAACCCAAGCTCGCTAATTAAATCTTTTGAACTTATCTCTTTATTGCCAGAAAAATTAAGCCCGGTCAGTCTGGGCAGTTCCTTGACAACAATGATAACTTTTACGCCGTCAGTTTCTTCTTGAACATCTATTTGAATGTCAGAAAAAATCCCCAGCTTGTACAATCTTCGTATTGATTCGGCAATGTCTCCAGGGTTAAGAACGGATCCTTTATCAAAGGCTGAGACCCCGATGATAAGAGTTGTGGTTACTCTATTGTTTCCCTCAACCAAAATTTCTGTTATTTTGTAGTCGCTCTGGGAGAATACGGAAAAGGGCAAGAGAGATGAGAGTAAGATTAAATAGAGAGCAATCCCTGCTCTTTTTTCACGCATAATACTTTCGAATTAACTTTCTGGTGTGTAGATCTTCTTGATTTTGATATCGCTGAATTCCTGACGATGTCCCTGGGTACGGCGGTATTTGGTTCTTCTTTTATGTTTGTGAATAACAACTTTGTCAGCTTTGCCGTGTTCAACAACTTCAGCTTCAATTTTTGCTCCCTCAATCAGCGGATTGCCAACCATAACATTATCTTTATCTTTTATCAAGAGAACTTCATTTAAGTCAAATGAACTGCCTGCTTCAAGATTCTGCAAAGGCACTCTGATTACTGAGCCAACTTCAGCATTATACTGAAAACCGGATAACTGAAAAACTGCATACATAACTATTTATTTCCTCCAAATTTTTAGCAACTTATTATTCTATCAAATTGAGCCATAAAACTAAGCATTTTGAGGCTTAAGTCAAGGCAAAATTAAAGAACAGCATTCATTTACAAATCTCAAACTTTAAACTTTAATGCTCAAATTTAGTTCCATTTAACACAAGAACTGACTTTGAAAAGAAAGTGACCCAGCAAGGGCAATTAGATTTGTTGAAACGGTAGAAAAAGAGTATATTCCCATTTCGAAGTTATAAAATAGTGTCAAATGAGGTAATTAGATTTAGCTGCTCAAGAAATGGAAAATAAACAGTCCCCGTTCAAGATTAGGTCAAATTTCTCCCCAAAAGGAGACCAGCCGCAGGCAATTAAAGAGTTGACCGATGGCCTCAACAATAACCTGCCCCATCAGACCTTGCTTGGCGTTACCGGTTCAGGCAAAACTTTTACAATTGCCAATGTTATTGCCAATTATGGAAAGCCGACTCTTGTAATTTCTCACAATAAAACCCTTGCCGCTCAATTGTTTGGGGAGCTCAAGTCATTTTTTCCGGAAAACGCCGTTGAATTTTTTATCAGCTATTATGACTACTACCAACCAGAGGCATATGTCCCGACCACCGATGTTTACATTGAAAAAGATACTGCTGTAAATGAGGATATTGACCGTCTCAGGCTCCGGGCCACCGCCTCCCTTCTGGACAGGGAAGATGTCATAATTGTCGCTTCGGTCTCCTGTATTTACGGTCTTGGTTCTCCGGAAGAATATAAGCGTCAGTTTCTGGTCATTGATAAAAATGTAGAGATTGACCGGGATGATATGATAAGGAGACTTATTAATATTCACTATGTAAGAAACGAGATTGACTTCTCAAGAGGGAAATTCAGGGTCAGAGGAGACACGGTTGAACTTATTCCCGCTTACCATGACCATGCTTTCCGGATTGAGTTTTATGGGGATGAAATTGAAAAGATAACAGAATTTGATGCCTTAACCGGAGAAATTTATGCCGACCGACAGAAAATATCCATTTATCCGGCCAAGCATTTTGTTACCTCAAAAGAACAATTGGGGGATGCCATAAAACTAATCGAAGATGAACTTGAAGAGCGTCTCAAATATTTTAGAAATGAGAATTTGCTTCTTGAGGCCCAGAGAATTGAAAGCCGTACCAGATATGACATTGAGATGCTCAAAGAGATTGGTTTTTGTGCCGGAGTAGAAAACTATTCCCGCCATTTGACCGGAAGAGAAGAAGGGGAGCGACCCTTTTGCCTGATAGATTTTTTTCCTGATGATTTTCTGACTCTCATTGATGAATCCCACCAGTCTATTCCCCAGATTAGAGGCATGCATGCCGGAGACAGAAGCAGAAAAGAGACCCTTGTCAAACATGGCTTCCGTTTACCTTCGGCATTAGATAACCGTCCTCTCTTTTTTGAAGAATTTGCCAGACTGATTCCCAAAGTAATATATATTTCCGCAACTCCGGCTGATTATGAATTGGATACATGTAATGGTGTCGTCGTTGACCAGGTAATCCGTCCTACCGGGCTGGTTGACCCACAGATTATTGTAAAACCTCTCTCCACTCAGGTTGATGATTTACTTGAATTGGCCAAAGAGAGAAGGGCCAAAGGGGAAAGGGTGCTGGTCACGACCTTAACAAAAAGAATGTCCGAAGATTTAACCGATTACTTAAACAAAGTTGGAGCTAATTATCCGTGATCTCCGTTTGGGTAAGTTTGATGTCTTAGTCGGAGTAAATTTGCTCCGTGAGGGATTAGACCTCCCGGAAGTATCACTGGTTGCCGTACTGGATGCTGACAAGGAAGGATTTCTCCGTTCCGCCCGCGCCCTTATCCAGACATCGGGAAGAGCAGCGAGGAACAAAAATGGCCAAGTTATTTTCTATGCCGACAGAATCACCGATTCCATGAAAAGAGCCATTGATGAAACCAGCCGCCGCCGGGAAAAACAGATCCAATATAACAAAGATAATAATATTGACCCGGAAACCATTTACAAAAGCAGGGATGAAATCATGAGAATCACCGGTTTTGCCGACGCAAAAACGGTCAATGAACGGATTTTTGACAAACCTACTGATTTCACCTTGATGAAAGATGAAGACCAGCTTGCATTTATGATGACAGCCATGAAAAAAGCGGCAGATAATCTGGAATTTGAAACGGCGGTCATTATAAGAGATGAGATAGAAGCTCTCAAGGCGAATATTAAGGAAAGAAGCAAAAAAAAACGAGCCAGATAAAAAAAATAAAAGAACAAAGAGACTCGACCATTCGTTTAACTGTTATTATAATATGATAATTATGGAAAAACAAAAACTAAGAATTTTGCTAGCAATGCCATTGGCAATCTTTCTGCTCGGAGGGTCCTGCGGCGATGTTGATGTGGCGGTTGTATCCGATGTTGATGAAATAAAAAGATATCTGACCGATAATGCTGACGGTAAAGATTTCTTTTCAAAAACCGGAATTATTCATAACACTGAGTTCTCGGTTGTCTTTGACACCGCCATATATAAAGAGATTGTTGATTCATCATTTAGAACCACATCGGTGGCAATTTCAGATCAGGCCTTTGATTTTGGCAACCTTGGAATCTTGAAAGAAGCTCTGGCAATTGTTACAGACAATTATTATGTCACCACTTTCAGAATTGCAGGTGTGGATACTACTTTTGCGGTAAACGTCCGCAAGCTTACCAGATACGGATATTTTCTGAAACTCGGTGATGACGGTAAGCCTTTTTTGGGATGGAAATTGTATGGTTTCAATTCTTTGGGAACGGTAAATCCACCGGCCAATGTTGAACTCAGCAGCCTTGATGGCCAGAATAAATTTTTTGGCGACCAGAGAGCATATACGGAAGCCACAAAGACTTTTGTGATAAAATATCAAAAATTGACCGATATCAAAAGCTTCCAAAAAGGTGAAAGCATTATTGCCAGAATGATTCACTCCCCCTCAGCAAGATATTATCATCTAATCTCAGCAGAAAACTCAAACGGCGGATACACAGAGCCGATGTACCGGACAACAAATGAACTCTATACCGACACCGTTATTACCAGGTCTGTTAACAGTAAATTCTGGAATCTGATTCTGTTTCAATCGTTTAAGGAAGATACTACAGCAGCAGACCTTCTCCAGTTCTGGGCTGTTCCATATAAAGCTCTTTAAAAATCCTTACTCAAATATTTTTCCGCTTGCTCTTTTGCTTGAATATTGTTAGTCAGCCATAGTATATTAGTCACAGATGATTTCAATAAACTTTATTTTTACAAGGAGGTTTTCAAATGAAAAACCAGACTAAATTACTGCCCTTACTTTTTATTGCAGTGATGATGATTTCTGTCGGCTGTGGAACTCAGGTTCCTGCCGGACATGGCGGAGTATTCTTTTCCAAATTTGGTGGTGGAACAGAATTAGGAAAAACCTATCCCGAAGGATTTGCATGGCATTTCCCCTGGAACTCAATGAATGTTTACAGCATCAAGTTGCAGGAGAACAAAGAAAAACTTACAGTTTTGTCGTCAGACGGGGCCTCAATCATACTTGAAGTTTCCATCCGCTACAAACTAAGACCTGACAAACTTGACTCTCTTCATGTTGGTATCGGCAGAAACTATTATGCCATTGCCATTTCCCCTTCAATTAGAGGTATAGGCCGTGGAGTGGCCGGAAATTATACGCCCGAGGAAATTTATTCTACCAAGAGAGATGAGATGGCAGCAGCGATTGTAAAAGGTTTGCAGGAAGCGGTCGATGACAAATTTATCATAATTGAAGCTGTAATTATGAGAAACGTCACCCTTCCGCCAAAAATTTCAGAAGCGATTGATTTTAAACTGGCTGCCGCACAGGAAGCCCAGCGGATGAAATTTACAATTGAAAAAGAAAGACGTGAGGCCGAGCGTAAGAGAATCGAAGCTCAAGGTATTGCTGATTTTCAAAAAATCATTTCTGCCGGAATTACGCCGTCATATTTGAAATGGAAAGGGATTGAGACCACAGAAAAACTGGCTTCATCACCCAACTCCAAGATCATTTTGATAGGCAATAGCGCCAGCTCTCTGCCGATTATCCTCAGCGCCGAATAATAGAGGCTTTGCCTCTCTCTCTAAAGGAGAGCTATCTTTTGAATTGTAGGTCAGGAGCCTTGCGCTCCTGACTTTTATTATATTGGAAAACCACCTATGTGTCATCGCGAGGCTTTGCGAAGCAATCCGTCTTAATGTCATCCTCGCGCAGGCGGGGATCCAGGAATTAATTGCAGGTCAGAAGCCCCGTGCTCCTGACTTTTTATTGCGTCATTGTGAGGCTTTGCGAAGCAATCCGTCTTAATGTCATCCTCGCGCAGGCGGGGATCCAGGAATTAATTGCAGGTCAGAAGCCCCGCCCCCCTGCCTCTTCTATTTATCTTTCAACTCGTAGTCGTTTCGCTCGGACATGATATCTGAAAAATATTGAATGAATTCCCAATCGTTTCCCTCCGGATCGTAGAAATAAATTCGTTTTCGATGAGGATGAGAATTTGGCACTGTAGATTCGCTATATCCACCTGAAATTAGCCTCTCTCGCAATGAATCAACATCATCAACTTCATAGGCAAGATGATTGACTCCCGGTGTGGGAGTATATGGTTTTCTCTTTTCCGGTGCATCGGATAGAGCCTCTTGAAGGGCTATATAGGTGTCGTCTGTTCCAACATGAAGCCATCTGGATCCAACTTTTGCAATTTTGCCTTCACCTCTAATCTTAAATTCCGGAAATGCCGTTTGCAAAAATTTAATCATTCCATCAATGTCACTAACAGAAATATTTGCGTGTTCAAGTTTAAATGCCATAAAAAACCTCCAATCAATAGTAACTTATTATAAAATATACTATCCAATAAACAATATGCAAGTATTATGAGAGCAATGAAGAATTTCCAAGTTATCAATAATTATGCTTGATAATAAAGTGTACAAATATTATTATTATCTGAACACAAGAATCAAATGAATGGTAGAAATGTATGAAAGATGATCCTCAAACTCTTTATACCTTTGTAGGTGGTCTTGCACCTGATTTCGAAGTCATGTGTGTCTCGAGTCCTACTAAGAAATCACGTAAAGTCAGCCTTAGTCATTATAGAGGTAAATGGCTTGTGCTAGTTTTCTACCCACAAGATTTTTCTCTTATCTGCCCATCAGAATTAACAGCCTTAAGTGAGAGTTATGAGGAATTCACCAAACTAAATGTTAGAATACTTGCCATAAGTACAGATTCAATAAAAAGTCACGCCCGGTGGCTTGGGGCTGAAAAATCTGAAGGAGGCATAGGTCCAATAAAATTTCCTCTCGGCAGTGACGAGGATCATTCAGTCTCTAAAAAATATCGTGTTTTATCAAACACTCATAGGCTTTCGCTAAGAGGTATATTCATTATTGACCCAAATGCAGTTGTTCAATATCAATTAGTGCAAAATTTGAATACTGGTCGTCGTGTTAATGAAATAATTCGGGTTCTAAAGGCACTTCAGACAGGAGGTCTATGCTCAGAAAATTGGTCAGATGGTAAATCAGTGATAAAATGCGCTTCTATACTAAGGCCAGGAATGGTTATTTCAAATTATTTGATAAAAGAAATTGTTGGTACCGGAGGCTTTTCAACTGTGTTCAAAGCATTTGATAGAAACTTGGATAGAATAGTTGCTTTAAAAATTCTCAAAGTTAAGTCAAATGAACAACTTTCAGTCAAGAATGAAGCAAAATTGAATGCTGCATTATCTCATCCTAATATATGTACAATATACCATACGGATGATTCTGAAGGTTTCTCTATAGTAGTAATGGAATTCTTGCATGGGAAGACGCTTAATAAAATTATTGAGAGTGAAACAAAATGTACATTAACTGTTGAAAATATTATTTGCCAGATTGCGAATGGAATGTCTTTCGCACATTCAAAGGGCATTGTACATGGAGATTTGAAACCGTCTAACATTATAGTTACTGATGACGGAATTGCAAAGATTGTTGATTTTGGGCTTTCCAAGCGAATCCGAAAGCAAGAAGACTTTGATTATTCAAAAACAGTCAGTATGCTTGATAAGAACATCGTTTCCGGAACGCCAAATTATATGTCACCTGAACAAGCCAATGGAGACGGTACCTCTATAGCAAGCGACATATTTTCTCTTGGATTAATCATTATAGAATTGCTGACAAAGAAAAAAGTATTTTCAGGGAACAATACTCTCAATATATTTCGTCAAGTAAGTCAAATTGAACCAAAGAATGTGACACAAGAGATTCCTGATAGATTTCAAACTTTAGTTCAACAAATGTTACAGCCAGAACCAGGCAAACGATTAGCATCAATGGAAGGGGTGATTGATAAGCTAAAATAACTGAAATTAATAATTGTTGACCAATGATTTATAAAGCAGCTTTGAGATATATATTCTGCACATGACGTTTTTTTGATAATAGGGAGGTAATGATGAAATCAAATTTGAACCGTGGGCGAAAGTTTATTCGAGTACTTTTCACACTTGCCATTATGACGGTTATGTTTGCCGGCTGTGGCGGTGGCTCCGGAAGTCTGACCGTAGCAGTCACTTATAATGGAACTTCAATTCCATCTCCGGTCGCAATATCAATCGAAACCGATGTTGAAACCTGTGGTCACGAAATCTTTGCCGAAAACATTATTGTAAACTCGGAAACTCGCGGCCTGAAGAATGTCGTCTTTCGCTTGGAAGGTGAGATCAAAGGCAAGGATAAACCCCGTGATATTATCATCTCCAATAAGGGCTGTGTTTTTGTCCCCCATGTGGCCATCACCCAAATTGGGAGTAAGATTAAAATCGTAAATGATGATGCCGTTTTTCACACAACCAATGCAGATATGAACGGAAAAAGTTTATTCAACGTCCCGCTCTTTGTCGGCGAAGCTCCATTTCTTCAGGAGCCAATGCAAGAATCCGGACTGCTTGAAATTAGTTGCACGGTTCACAGCTGGATGAAGGGTTACATATATGTTCATAATAATCCATACATTGGCGCATCAGATGATGCAGGGATGCTCTCGCTGACAGAAATACCTCCGGGCAAGTATCAGTACGTTGCCTGGCATGAAGAATTAGGAGAACAAACCGGTGAGCTTGAGATTATTAGAGGTCAGGCCGTTTCAATTAAATTGGAATTCAGTGAAGTCAGTGAACCAGAAGCAGAGAATTAAAAAGTAGATACAGTCTTATGAGTCAGGAGCCCCGTGCTCCTGACTTGTATCTCTAAACCTCAATTGGTTTCAAGGTCATCCTCGCGCAGGCGGGGATCCAGTTCTTCACTCTTCGTTCTAGCATGGATCCGCGAAGCAATCTCAGATTCGATTTGCGGAAGACGAGGGCGTCTGCTTCCCACAAATTCTTGTAATATTTCCCATTAAGTCACATCGAGCGGAGTCGAGATGCTGTATCACTAGAGACACCCTTCGACTCCGCTCAGGGCGACTTATTCTCTCATAGCAGAATATTTTTTTTGGTAATTTGTTGGTCTCTCAAAACGGCAACGGCCCTTACCCCTGCTCCATCTCTTTGAGCAACTCTCTTGCGATGACGATGCGTTGGACTTCGTTGGTGCCTTCGAAAATTTCGCAAAGTCTGACATCGCGGTAAATCCGCTCCACATGATACTCATGAGAATAACCATACCCGCCCAAAATCTGGATGGCCTTATGAGCAACGTCTGTTCCCATTTCAGAAGCAAACATCTTGGCCGAGGCCGCTTCTTTAATCACCGAAAGACCATTGTCCGCTCTTGATGCAGCTTGATATGTCAACAACCGGGCCGCCTGCAGATTTGCTTCCATTTCTGCCAGTTTGAATTGAATGGCCTGAAATTTGGCTATCTCCTGACCAAACTGTTTGCGCTCGGTAGAGTACTTGGTGGCGATTTCAAGTGCTCGCTGTGCCATGCCTACCGACTGTGCCCCAACAGAAATGCGTCCGTGGTTGAGCGTTTCCATAGCGATATTAAAGCCCCGTCCAACTTCGCCGAGCAGATTATCCTTTGACACTTTGTAATCAGTGAAAATTAACTCGGATGTCGGTGATGCCTTGTAGCCCATTTTCTTTTCGATAGAACCTACCTGAAATCCGGGTCGGTCAGTCTCAATAATAAAAGCCGTTATTCCTTTGGAGCGAAGCTCCTTATCAACGGTTGCAAAGACTAAGATGTAATCAGCTACAGAGCCGTGGGTCACCCAGAGTTTGGTGCCGTTTAAAATATAGCCGTCGCCATCTTTGGTTGCGGCCAGGGATAGCGAAGCAGCATCAGAACCGGAACCAGCCTCAGAAAGAGAATAGGCGGCCATTTTTTCGCCGGAACAAACCGGGGGAAGGTATTTTATTTTTTGCTCTTCGGTTCCGTTGGTCAAAATGGGGATAGAAAACAAAGAACCATGCACGGCTGCAACTAATGCGTGGGATGCACAGCCGCGAGCCATTTCTTCGATAGAGACAACATAGGCCAGATTATCAAGCCCGGCACCGCCGTATTTTTCGGGAACTTTAACACCCATCAGTCCCAGGTCGGCCATTTCTTTGATCAGGTCTTTATTCAGTTCTGATTTTGCATCACTCTCGGCGGCGTTGGGGAAGAGCTTTTCATCGGCAAATTTTCGGGCAACTTCCCGGACAAATTGCTGTTCTTCAGAAAAACTAAAATCCATGTATAATCAACTTTCCTCTTAACAAATTTATATCACATCTATACCAAACACTCAGCAAAAATCAAGGGAACTTCCTTCCTTTTATTGGAACTTGCTTCCTTTTATTGGTAATTTATCCCTTTTACTTAGGCATACAAGGTCACTCAGTCCTCGTATTTTGACTTTATTTTACTCAAAACATTGGGGTCAGCCAGAGTAGTGGTGTCACCCAATACCTTACCGGAGGCTATATCCTTCAACAGTCTCCGCATAATTTTCCCCGACCTTGTTTTGGGCAAATCAGGCGTGAAAATAATCTTTTCCGGTCTTGCAATTGCCCCAATTTTGTGTGATACAAAGTCGGTCAAAATTTTGGCCAGTTCGCTTTCTGATTTCTTACTCTTGAGCGTTGTTACAAAAGCAACCATGCATTCACCTTTGATTTTGTGAGGTGAACCAACCACTGCGGCTTCGGTAACCGATTCATGTTCAACTAAGGCCGACTCAACTTCCATGGTAGAAATCCGGTGTCCGGAAATATTTATGACATCATCGACCCGGCCCAAAATCCAGAGATATTTTTCGCTGTCAATCTTGGCACCGTCCCCGGGGAAATAAATATCTTTCCATTTTGTCCAGTAGGTTTCCACATACCGTTCTCTGTCGCCCCAGATTCCGCGAAGCATCCCCGGCCAGGGTGTTTTGATAGCCAGAAACCCGCCGCCGTTTTTTATTTCATTTCCGTTTTCATCCAAAATAGCCGCTTCAATTCCCGGAAAGGCAAAAGTCGCCGAGCCGGGTTTGGTGGTAGTAAGTCCGGGTAGGGGGGTGATAAGGATGTGCCCGGTTTCTGTCTGCCACCAGGTATCAACAATGGGGCAGTTCTTATGGCCGATTACTTCGTTATACCAAATCCATGCTTCCGGGTTTATCGGCTCACCGACAGTACCCAATAATCTAAGCGAGCTTAAGTCACACCCGTCTGGATATTCACGCCCCCAGTACATAAAGGTTCTTATAGCCGTTGGTGCCGTGTAGAAAACGGAGACGCCGTGTTCTTCGACAATTTTCCAGAACCTGTTCTTATCGGGATAATTCGGAGTTCCCTCGTACATTACTTGCGTAGCCCCGTTGGCCATAGGGCCATAGACAATATAGGAATGACCGGTCACCCAGCCACAGTCGGCCGTGCACCAGAAAACATCATCATTTTTCAGATCAAAAACATATTTTGTGGTGGCGTATACTCCGGTCAGGTATCCGCCGCAGGTGTGCATTATTCCTTTTGGTTTTCCGGTTGTTCCGGAAGTGTACAATATAAAAAGCGGGTCTTCGCTATCCATGTAAGTAGGTTTGCAGAATGAATCAGCTTTTTCCAATAGTTCATGATACCAGTGGTCACGTCCTTCTTTAAATCTCAATAAAAATCCACCTCTGTTTACAACGACCACATGCTCAATAGATGGGCAGTCGGCCAGGGCAACATCGGCATCATGTTTGAGGGGAATGACCTGCCCTTTTCTGTAGCCGCCATCGGCAGTGATCAATAGTTTTACCTGGGAGTCATTGATTCTGTCTTTCAATGATTCGGGGGAGAAACCGCCAAACACGACCGAATGTATTGCACCGATCCGGGCGCAGGCCAGCATGGAAATCATAATTTCCGGAATCATGGGCAGGTATATGGCAACCCGGTCACCTTTTTTTACTCCGAGGGATTTTAAGGCATTGGCAAATTTGTTTACATCACGATAAATATCATAATATGTAAAAGTTCTTTTGTCTCCCGGCTCCCCTTCCCAGATTAAGGCAGCTTTGTTTCTATTTCCGTTCGTAATATGCTGGTCCAAACAAGACTCAGTGACATTCAATTTACCTCCGTCAAACCAGCGGGCATCGGGAGCTTTCCAAATCAGACCTTTTTCCCATTTTTTCTTCCATACCAATTCAGAAGCCATCTTTTCCCAGAATTTAACCGGATTTTTCCTGGCCGTTTTATAAATATCAGCATTTCTTACATTTGCTTGTTTTTTGAAAGAGTCTTTTGGCTTAAATTTCCTGTTTTCTATAAGAAGAGTATCAATTGTCTTACTGCTATTTTTGTGCTGTTTTTTGTTCTTCATTAATTTGGCTCCATACCGGTTTTCAGGTTATGCCTACAATATTTGTCTCTTCTGAGAGGAAGTCAAGAGTATCAGTTATTGTCATTTATCTTGAATCAAAGTGCTCAAATTCCAGTAGTATGAAATAAAAAGCATAAATTCTGCCAGCTTTTTCAACTCCGGCAATTACAGGCCAATATTTTAATCCTGAGGTATCTTAAGTTTGGCAAAAGTAATCAAATCTTGATTCGGTACAGTTATTGCAATTTGACCCATTGAGTTGACGGATTATCTTGACTTTTTGGGCTAAGAGCTTATATTTGAACCGAGTAGAAATGAGATACTTACCATAATTGTTACTACAAAAGAACGGTTCAAATACGTTATCTAAAGCTAAATTGGCTAAAAAAATTAAAAATCCTGTTGATTGAGAATTCTTAGTAGTTGGTACGTTTATTGAAGAAGAAAAGAACACAACTAAGTGTGTTAAACAGTATAATGGGTTTTTTTGGAGGAAAGATAATGCAGATGGGGATCTGCAGGAATAAATCAAAACTTAGAAATTCTCATGTTGCCGGTTCACAGTTTTCGAAATCTGTTTTATTTGGCGGCATTTTATTTCTCTCAGCTTTATCAGGCTCGGCAGAGGCAAGCAGAATATTCTTGCCATCTGACTGTGACACGGTTACGGTGGTTAATTCTTATACCATCAATTTTGAAGGTGTTACATACGATACCGATGCCAATACCTCAAAATGGGATTACACTCTCTTTTGGGACGGCACTCCACCAGCCTTGAGTCATTTTATCATTGAATTATGTCCGACAATCACAAGTACGAACATTGTCACCGTTGATCCATCCTATGGAAAGATAGGTTATGGACCGACTGGGCTCTATGGCATTAAGTGGGATGATATTGAAAATTTCCCGGCCGATACTCATATTTCATTTAGTTTTACTTTGGATAGAATGTATGAAGTAAAGTCTATTCAGGAGGCTCCCAAGGCAGGTTTAGATCTGAATGTCGTGGATATCTGTGGCCCTTCGGTGATTTGTGAATTAATCGTACAATGTGATATTGCGATTAGTTGTCCTGATGATATTCTTATACCCTGTGATGGTACAACAGACCCAAGTGTAACCGGATATCCAACCTATACTAAGTCTGGAATTTGTCCCGTCCTGATTTTAACTTTTTCCGATGCACCTTCGTATGATACCTTATTATCGGCCAGCATTATAACCAGAAACTGGATTGTAACAGATTCCAACGGAAACATACCTACACAAATAATAACAGGATATACTCAGAATGGTTCTGCAACGTTTGATGATGCTGTTGATACATGTATTGGAGTTGATACCCATAACGTAACCTGCTTTACTCCGCATAATATCAGCGTAAACATAACTGGTGTCACTCT
>JACZYS010000023.1:14324-18045 GCA_022570975.1 Candidatus Zixiibacteriota bacterium
TGGAAGATTCTGACCCCCCGGTCTTTGATATAGCCTGTCCGTCAGACACAACCGTTGAATGTTCTGAAATTCCAACAGCACCAATTTTAACTGCAACCGACAACTGTGACCTGAATCCGGTTGTTACTCTTGTAGAATTTATTCCTGATTCTGCTTGTGCCGGAAATTATAACTTAATCAGGAAATGGACGGCAACCGATGCTTCCGGAAATTCTGTTGGTTGTGTGCAGTTTATCACAGTTGAGGATACAACGCCTCCGGTAATAAGCTATTGCCCTCCGGATACAACTTATTCATTGTTGTCAGAAGTTCCATCCTGTGACCCATCCCTGATTGAAGCTTCAGACAACTGCTCTGTAGTTGATATTACTTGTAAGAGAACCGATTTAGGCGGCACTGGGTGTTCACTTGATCCTTATATTCTCATCGACAGCTTTGTGGTTAGTGATGCCTGCGGAAATCTCTCTTATTGTAAAAGAACCATCACCGTCATAGAATTTCAGACGGCCAATATTGATGACCAATATTTTTCTTATAGTTCTTGCGACTTTGTTGATTTAAGAGAATTGCAGGTAGTCGTAAATAACTCAACCGGTTCTGAACTCTTTTTTGAAATTCTCTCCGGTATTGCAATAATTGATTCTCTTAGCGGAATCATCAGTTATGTACCTGACACAGCCGGTATATACCAATTCGTCATTACATTAACAACCCCGTGCGGAGTTGACACCGCCACCATTACCGACAGCCTGTCGTTTAACAATCCTCCGGTAATTGATTGCCCGGGGCCTCAGACTTTTTACGCCTGCCAGTTAGACACTTTCTGTTTTGATATAACCGCAATTGACAATGATAATGACCAGCTTACTTACAGCATCATTAGCGGCAATGCAACCATTTCCGGAAACACAGTCTGCGTGACCGGATATGATTTTGCTGATTTTGATGTAGTCATAAAAGTTTCTGATTCCTGCGGTAGTTATGACAGCTGCATTGTTCCGGTAAGTATTATTCCAAATTCAGCCCCGTTTATATCTCTGGCCGATGATTTCTCAGTCTCACTCTGCCAGAGCGAAACAGTCTGTTTTGCAGCTAATATTTTTGACAGCGAAAGTAATATTTCTGAAATAGCGATAAGTCAGGGATATTTTGATGATGCTTCCAATATGATTTGTGTTGATATTGACACTGCGGGAATTTATTCGATAATAGTCACAGCAACCGATTCATGCGGTGAAATTTCAATTGACTCAACCAGAATAACAGTAGCTCTCAATCAGGTGCCGTTTGTTGATCTGGGTATTGACCTCTCATACAACTTCTGTTCTTTGGAGGAAGTTTGTTTTGATATAACTATCTCCGATGACAATATAATTTATGTATCTTCAACTGTCGGGGCCTATGACCAGAAGACCGGGCAGATTTGTTTTTTCCCGGATACTGCCGGAACATATACAATTGTGGTCGAAGTCGGAGACAAGTGTAAACTTATTGCCGTTGACACAATATTAGTTACCATAACGGGTGGAGGAAATTCGTTTGTAAGTTTAGGCAATGACACCACCATTGCATTCTGTGAATTGACTGAAGTCTGCCTCGATGTGGAAGCGTCAGACATTTCATCTCTAACCACAAATCTTGGTTACATTAACAGTGAAACCGGACAAGTATGTTTTACTCCTGAAACAGCCGGAAACTATTTGATAATTGTTGGAATAAACGATTCCTGTGGAGCATCTGCTGATACTTTGGTCTTATCAGCCGATGTCAGAACAGCACCTGAACTATGGGGGTTAAGAGACAGTTCCGTTTATTTATGTTTCCCCCAATATATCTGTTTAGATTTCTATCTGACTGACAGCGATAATGACTTAACCTCTGTTTCAAGCAACTATGGATATGTAAATCTCAAGACCAATCAGGTCTGTTTTTATCCCTCTGACAGCGGTCAGTATGAAGTTATCGTTACGGCTATAGACAGCTGTGGAAATACAGCCGTTGATACGGCCATAGTCAATGTACGCACCGATCAGGGTCTCTTCCTTGAAGCCGGAAATGATACCACCATATTTGCCTGCGTGTTAGATACTCTTTGTTTCCCGGTTACGGGAATGCCCGATGATGCCGTCATCAGTGTCACCGGTATAAACACTTGGTACGATGTCGAAAACAAGACTGTCTGCTTCTATAATGGTTGCGCCGTCACCAATCAAATCACCGTCACCGGAACTACCGGATGCGGCACTTACACCGACCAATTTACCGTCATTACTCTCTGCAACTCTGCTCCGCTGGTAATTCTTCCTCAGGATACATCAATTTACCTTTGTGACAGTCAAACAGTTTGCTTGCCGGTAGGAATTTCTGACAGAGAAAATAATATTGAAACTATTTTCTCAGACGGTGCCGAATATTCAGCTGTTTTCAACACCCTGTGTTTCAAAGCAGACAGTTCTGGAACTTACATAATAAATATTACCGTCACTGACTCCTGCGGGGCAGTTGGCTCAGACCAGATTGTTGTCAATGTAGACATTGGCGAACCTACGGTATGTATCCTTCCCTCTGATACTACTATCACAAGCTGTGAATCAGGTCAGGTATCTCTGCCCGTTTCAGCTATCGGAAAAATAGATTCATGTGTTATTATTTCAGGACCAGGAGAAATCGTCAACGGTAACTGGGTCTATGCACCAATAGAAAATGAATCTGTCACCGTATCTATCCGTTGTTATGACCAATGTGGGGGTTTCTGCGAGGGAACATTCACCGTCATTTTTGATGTCAACACTCCTCCAATCTGCGAAACAGATATAGATACTCTCATATATCAATGTGTAAACGAAGAGATTTGTATTCCTGTAGGAGCATCTGATTTAGAAGATTCGCTGTTAAGCGCAGAAATTATTTCAGGTCCCGGAATTTTGGTTGATGGAAATTACTGCATCACACCAATTGAAGGTGTTGATTCTGTCTATGCTGTTATCCGATTCACAGACGGTTGCGGAGCATTCTGTGAACAAACAATTAAAATTAGGATAGGCCTAAATTCCCCTCCAGAAGCATTCTGCACTATTGACACAACATATTTGATCTGCCAGGTAGAAGATACTCTGTGCATTGGTGGATTTGGAGCAAGTGATCCAGATAATAATCTGGTTTCACTTACTGTAAATGATGTTCCATATGACGGAAATAATTACTGTTTTGTCCCGGTAAGTGGTAATAATGAATTAGTTGTTATTGCAACCGATGAATGCGGGTTAGCTGACACCTGTATCACAAATATAAATGTACTTTTTAATACTGCGCCGGTTTGTAATCTGCCAAATGATACAACTATAATAAGTTGTACTTCTGATACGGTATTTCTTCCGGTTTTCTCAACCGATGCTGAGTTTAATAATTATGCTCCCTGCCAAATTACAAATGGCCCCGGTCAGCTAATTGACGGGAACTGGGCTTATGTTCCCACAGGAGTTGAAATGGTAACAGTTCCTAGTTTGGATCGAGGCACAACTATAAGAATTACCGCTAACATTCGAGATGCCGGTGGTACATTGACCAATGCAAATACAATAACAGCTCAAATCTTAGATCCTAGTGAAGCTACTTACTTAGCTGCTACTGCAATGACTAATAGCTCAACAGGCGTCTATTTGCTTGATCGTCAGACAGATGAGACAGATACACGTGGAATATATCAGATTATAATAAGGGC
>JACZYS010000024.1:0-455 GCA_022570975.1 Candidatus Zixiibacteriota bacterium
AGATGATTTGTATTGTATTTTTTTTAGAGTCTGCCAAACTGACTATCGAGATCTCTTTTGGAGATTTTAATAAACGTTGGTCTTCCGTGAGGGCAGGAATAACGGTTATCACATTTTATTAAAGATTTTATCAAGGAGGTTGCTTCCCGTTCGGATATTTTATCACCGGCCATAATAGCTGCTCGACAGGCTATCGACTGGGCCATCGATTTTTTAACATCCAACCCGGCCTTATTTAATGAGGCGATATCATCGATAATTTTACTGAATATTGTTTCCGGAGATTTCTTGGAGAGAACCGCCGGAATTGCTTCGATATTTACCGTTCTTCCTCCGAACCCTGAAACAGTAAAACCGGAAGAGTTCAACAACGCGGTCACCGAGTTCCTGGACGGGCTCAAGTGATTTAATCAGTTGATTTGGGACCGAACTAAACGTAGGGGCACGGCATGCCG
>JACZYS010000024.1:465-4589 GCA_022570975.1 Candidatus Zixiibacteriota bacterium
TTCAAATACTGAATATTGTTCAGGGTCAAGTTCTACCTGTACCGGAAAAAGAAGCTGCTGTCCGTTTATCTGTTGTTTGTTAATTTTGACAAGGGTTTCTTCATATAGAACTCTCTCATGAGCCGTATGCTGGTCAACAATAAATAGGTCCTGACCTGATTGAATGAGAAGATAAAGCAGGGAAATCTGCCCCTTATATTGAAACTGTTCACTGGGAGCACTGTCGGTAAGGTCATTGGTTTGAGAGGTCTTTTCCAAAATCTCTCCGGTTGCCGTATTCACTCTTGAAGAAATTACGGTTGTGCCTGCAGAAAAATCTGAACTGCTTGCAGATTTGAGCATCTCCGGAACCAAATTTTTATTTTCTTCACGGTTAAATAGATTTTGGGCCTGATGTGAGGGCTGTTTATAATTTGGCGAAGTGTCACGGTAGCCGGTTAAAGAGTGACCGGAATTGTTTGACACAAAAAGGGGAATGATGCCGTCTCTTCGCAATGATTCTTTCACGGCCTGATAAATAAAGTCATGTATTTCTCGTTCATTCGACAGCCGGACTTCTATTTTGGTCGGATGAACATTTACATCGACTTTCGATGACTCAACCTGCAAATGAATGACTCCGAGGGGAAACTTTCCTCTGGGAAGCAGTTCCTTATAACCGGATGAGACGCCGTGGGCCAATGTTGCCGAATGGATGAATCGGTTATTTATGAAAAGAAAAAGTGAATTGCGGTTGTTGCGGGCCGACTGAGGCAAGCCTATGTATCCGTGAATTGAAGCAATACTATTTTTGGAACTCAGTTCAACAAGTTCATCGCTCAAAGCCAGCAAGTCTCCGGTTCTCTCTTTGAGGTTTGAGTCTGCCGGAAGAGAAAAAACGTTTCTTCCGTTTAGTTTATAAGAGAAACCAATATCCGGTCGGCCGATGGCCATGGCCATGGCAATGCGAGAGATATGTCTGGCCTCAGTTGATTCCGCTTTCAAAAATTTCCTTCGGGCCGGAGTGTTGAAAAATAGATTCTCTACTTCTACGACAGTTCCAATTGATGCCGGGTGGGGCTGTTTTGATTTTAAGATACCCCCTTCAAACAAAATCTCTTCGCCAATATCTGAATCATTCGTTCTGGAAACCATTCTCAGTCTGGAGACTGAAGCAATCGACGGTAGAGCTTCGCCCCGGAAGCCATAAGAATCGAGACTGTCTAAATCATTAAATTCTGAGATTTTGGAAGTTGCATGTCTGGAAAAAGCTATTTCCATCTGTTCCGGAGTGATTCCGCAACCGTTATCAATAATCTTAATAAGTTTGGCGCCTGATTTTTCAACGATTATATCAATTTTATTGGCTGAAGCATCGATTGAATTTTCAACCAGTTCTTTAACAATGGCGGCCGGTCTTTCAACCACTTCACCGGCGGCAATTTTGTTAATGACATTTTTTGGAAGAGGTCTTATCCATCGCTTGTTTTCTTTTGTCAGCCTGTTTTGATTCAACTTAAGTCCTCTTTAAAATCTTTCAGCAGATGTAAGGCCTCAAGCGGGGTGATGGAGTCAATCTCCAGTTTTTTTATTTTTTCTTCAATTTCAGACGGTGGCGCATCAAAAAGGGTTGGCTGAATTTTTTCTGAATGGATTTTTCTACCCAGTTCACTCTTGTTGAATTTCCCTGATTCCAATAGTCTCAATATCTGCTTGGAGCGGTTGAGTGCTTTTTTGGGGAGTCCGGCCAGACGGGCAACTTCTATTCCATAAGAATCATCGCAGCCTCCCGGAATAATCTGGTGCATAAAGATTATTTTATCTTCCCATTTTTTTACAGCCACCTGATAGTTTTTTATCATGTTGCTCAGCTGGGACATTGAAGTCAGCTCATGATAATGAGTGGCAAAAATTGTACGTGATTTTATATGTTCTTCGATATACTCTACCACTGCCCAGGCTATTGACATGCCGTCAAAAGTAGAGGTCCCCCGTCCCACTTCATCCAAGAGAACCAGCGATGACTCGGTGGCATTGTTCAATATGTTGGCCGTCTCCACCATCTCAACCAAAAAAGTAGATTGACCGTGGGCCAGATTGTCAAGGGCACCGACTCTGGTAAATACACGGTCAACGATTCCAATTTCTGCTGAACTGGCCGGAACAAAGGATCCTATTTGGGCCATGATGACAATTAAACCGGTCTGGCGAAGATAGGTGGATTTTCCGGACATGTTAGGTCCGGTCAGAATATGTATCCGGTCATCGGTTTTAAATTCGATGTCATTGGGGACGTAGCTGCCCGGCGGCAGAACTGTCTCAATTACCGGGTGTCTACCCTCTTTAATGACGAGACGGTTGTCTTCAAAAATTTCAGGGCGGCAGTAAGAGCCATGGACAGCAAGCTGTGCAAATGATGAAAGCAAATCTATTTCTGCCAGAATATGGGCCAGACTTACCAGTGATGGCAACTGTTCAGTCAGGTATTCTACTAACTGCAAGTAAAGCTCAGTTTCAAGACTGAATATTTTTTCCTCGGCTGATAAAATAAGCTGCTCTTTTTCTTTTAGCTCCGGCGTAATATATCTTTCTGCGTTGACCAGCGTTTGTTTTCTAATGTATTCTTCAGGGGCGGAGGCAGAGTTGAGTCGGCTCATCTCTATGTAATAGCCGAATACTTTATTGAAGCCAACTTTGAGAGTGTTTATCCCGGTGCGGGTCCTTTCTTTTTGCTGAAGAGAACCGATGTATTTTCTGGCATCTTTGATGGAGTCGTTTAAATCATCGAGTTTTTTTGAGAAACCTCGCTTGATTATATTCCCCTGATTTATTAAAAAGGGTGGTTCATCGACTAACGCCTCAGAAATTTTTAAAATTATATTTTCACTTTTGGGAATAATATTGCCAAGTTCCATCAGGTGTGGAGAATGAGCCTCTCCTAGTATCTCTTTAATGGAAAGAGAAATTTCCAGAGCATTTTTAATGGCCAGAGCCTGCCGGGGATTAAGTTTGCCAATGCCCAGTCGGCCGCAGAGGTTTTCCAAATCAGGCAGGGTTTTTCCCTGTACTCTAATATCATTTAACATCTGGCGGTTTTTAACCAGCTCTGAAGTTGCAGAAAGTCTTTTTTCTATTTGAGCTTTTGACCGAAAGGGATTGAGCAGTGAGTTTTGTAATCTTCTTGCTCCTGATGTACTCTGACAGAAATTTATTGACTGAAAAAGAGAATTCTCCGGAGAGTTGGTGGCTATATTTTTTAGAAGTTCCAGATTTCTTACCGTGGTGAAATCAAGCACCATGTTCCGGGAATTATCAAAGCGTGAGATTTTATTTACATGGTCAATTCTGTCATGGTGGTTTTCCTGCAAGTATCTCAAAATGGCCCCGGCTGCTGTTACCGAAAGTTTTTCAGCCGTTATGCCAAAACCTTCCAGGGTTGTTGTTCCCAGCAGCTGGTTTAAGTCACGTTCGGCAATTTTATAATCAAAGTTGAAATCTTCAAAAGGTGTCAACTGGCAAAGACCATTGAAGATTTTCTTGTAATTGATCCGGTCAGATTCGAAAAAAGAGCGCGGGAAAATTAGCTCCGAAGGTTCAATAACTTTGAGCCGCTCTAAGACATCTTCGGTATCTCCTTCTTCGACTAAAAAACTGCCCGTTGAAATATCAAAAGATGCCATCCCGGATCGGCCGTTTCCGCTGTGAAATAAGGCGGCCAGACGGGGCGGTTTGCTGAACCGGCTGGTGCTTTCAATTGTGGCTGTTCCGGGTGTAAGAATTTCTACAATATCTCTTTTTACCAGGCCTTTTGCTTCTTTGGGGTCTTCAACCTGTTCAACAATTACAACTTTTTCTCCGGCTTCGATTAGTTTCAGGAGGTATTTTTCGGCCGCATGGTGCGGTACTCCGGCTAACGGAATTTTTTCGGTGCTTCCGTGGGACCGGGTGGTAAGAGTAATTCCTAAAATGGGTGCGGCTTTTACGGCATCATCGCCGAACATCTCATAAAAGTCTCCCATTCTAAAAAAGAGAATTTTATCAGGATGCTTGGCCTTAAATTCGTAAAATTGCCTCATCAAAGGAGTGAGAGCTGATTTGTTTTTGGTGACTTCTTTCATCTTGCTATAATCTGAAATACTTCCTCG
>JACZYS010000024.1:4599-18008 GCA_022570975.1 Candidatus Zixiibacteriota bacterium
ACATCAATGTATACTAAAACTTTCCGTTTTCCTTTTACATTTCCAAATATTTTTTTATTTCTAATCTCAACTTTTTTTCCGTAAGACTTAAAAATCTTTCTCTGTCTTTTTGCATTTCCCTTATTTGAAAAAACCCCGACCTGAATTGAATAAAAAGTGCCGGTTATTTTTTCCGCAAAATTATCTGATTCATCTTTAGCACTGGCATCCATCATCCGCTCAATAATGGCGTTCTGACCGATAGAAAGCGGGTATTCTTCGCGAAGTAAGTTATAGTAAAAGACAGCATCATCGATTCTGTTTTTCCTGATTGCCTCGTTGGCCAGTATATAAAGCGCCTGAGAAACTCCGGCTCCTTTTTTTTTACGGGACAGTTTACGTAACAGTTGGTTGGCACCTATTTTCTTTTTTGAGGCCATCATGATTCTAGCTTTGTCAATTGTGCCCTGCTGGTTTAAGTCTCTTTCTGAAAATAATAGGAGATATTTATCTGCAGTTTTAAGTGAGGATTCATAATTTTTCTTTAACTGGTCTCTTAAAGCGGCAAGTCTCAGGATTTCTCCTATGTACCGGCCGTTTTCCCAGCGGAGTCGGTATTGTCTTATTTTTTCATCCAACTTTTTAAATTCACCGGAAGCAAAGTAATATTGGGCCAGCCGGTAGTATATCTGTTCTATGTACATGGGCGAAACCGATGCGTTGACAGCCGCCTCCATCAACCGGGCAGATTGTTCACCGTTTGATTCAAGGAGACTTAAATAATAAAGTGAGTTGCCATCTCTGGATGAAGCCGTTGAGATTTTTGACAGGGAGTCAGATGCTTCTTTAATCTTCCCTTTTAGAATCAATCCAAAGATAGATTCTGCTTTTGCTTCTTGGCAGAAGCAAAAAAGAACAAACAATATTAATAATTTTTTGTACATTTACAGATTTGAACCTGAGCTAAGAAATATTAATCAATTTATTTTTTGATTTATCATGAGCTGATATTTTTTTCTGCGTTTCAGCAGAGCTTTCAACTTTTTTCAGTAAATCGTAAACTTTTTTATTCTCACCCTTATCCAGATAAATTTTCACCAATTTTAAGACAGCATTGATATCTTCGGGATTCAGCTCCAGAATCTCTTTTAAAGTGGCCACAGCCGTATCTATCTCACCCTTTTTCATATAAAACTCTGCAAGGGTGTAGCGGGCCAGCTGGTTATCATTTGAATGGGACAAAATATTCTGGCAAATATCAACAATATCTCCAAAACGGCCTAAATCAAACAATCTCTTTTTCAATCTGTCAATAACCAGATGCCCTTTTGTGGGAACCGCCTCAATCATTTTGTTCCAGAAATTAACAGCGTCTTCATGTCTTTCTTCTTCAGAGTATGAATCACCAATTGAAATATAAGCCAGTTCAAATGAAGGGTCCAGTCCGATTGCTTCTTTAAACATGACTCTGGACTTGTGGTAGTCTCTTTTTTTGAGAAGCTCCTGTCCGAGATGATATTTGAATTTTGCCAGTGGTTTTTTTGATTTGTTTGATTCCATTTTAAGAAGTTTTGATGCTGTTTCATAAGCGTCCTCCCATTTCTGGGTGGACTCCTGAAGTTTCAGCAATTGGGCATGCGCCCAATAATCTCTTGAAGATATCTCTATAAGTTCTTTGAGGGCCGCTTGGGCCATGTCAACATCTTTAAGGGCCAGATAGTCTTTGTACAACTCTTTTAAAATTAAGGTTTTTTGTGCACTCACCAAGTCTTCCCTGACAGTCAGGTCTTTGTGAACCTGCAGAGCCTGCTCGGTTCTATTGTTGTCTCTCAAAATCTGTCCCAGCCGGAGATAGGCATCAATGTTATTGCTGTCTTCGGTGACAAGCTGTCTTAATTTTCCAAAGGCCTGTTCCTGTCTACCGTCCAAAAGGTCTTTGAGGGCTTCGGTATATATGACTGAGTCTGATTTTTTGGTTTTCTTAAAGAAGCGGTCATAAAAGAGGTACCCAAAAATTGAGATTAATAAGAGTGTCAAGAAGACAAGAATGTATTCAGCCATTTTCTTCACCCTTTGCAAAAGGAGACTCAAAATTGCTCTCGGCTCGGTCACTTCCTTTTAGGAGATCAGCTGATTCTTCTATGGGTCGGTTGCGAAGGATGGTGATTTCGCTTTCTAAAGCTGTGATAGTTTTTCTGGAGCTTCTCTGCTCTACTAAGAGTTTGACATAAACCGAAATAAAAAGCAAAAGGGAAACAGCCATGCCGGTAATAAAAGACCAGAACACAACTGTGACCATGCGCACATCAAAAAACTGCCAGTATATGAGGTTTATATCTACAACATTATCCGTGCTCACGTTATAAAACGCAAAGGCTACAACGAAAACGATTACCAGAACTATTAGAATAGTTCTTACAATCCACATACTATCTCCCCTACTTTACTTTTTAAAACCAGCCTGTAATATTCTAAAGATATCATAATTGATATCAAGACAAATCACTTTTTTTCTTCTGTCTCTTGCTCTTCCCAACTCAAGCTTTTCACAAGGTTTATGGCTCTTAACATATTTGGTTCAAAATATTCTATTTCAGTTATAAGATGAAACATATAAAGTATATCTTCTCTTTCAATGACAAAAATTGCCCCGCCATATGATCCTCTGACTCTTCTTCCGCCGGCGGACGAAGCGGAAGTTGCTATTTGCCTTCTATAGTTCATCTTACAAGTCCAGGATACTGCTTTTATACCCTTGCCCATTTTAATCGGTTTTCTTTGTTTGGGCACTATTTTTTCTCTGGTGTTACCGCCTTCTGATATCCGGTCATTTAAAATATCAAACTCTTTCAACAGTTCTGACTTCTGATCTGATTTATGGGAATCGCTCAAAAGGGAATCCAAGAATTCAAACGGCGAAAGAGAAGATTCTGAAACCCAGAGAACAATCCTTGGGGTCATGGTATAATCCGGAGCAGAGACGTATCTTGACGGAATTTCAAAATTATTTTTTGTCAGGATGAGTCTAAAATTGTCTTTTGCTTTGGTTGTTTTATATTTCCAGCCTTCGGGCAACTGTAACTTAAAATCATATTTTGAATCAGCAAAAACCCGGTCCTTAACCGTTCCGGATTTTGGCTTTTTGGGGCGGGCATTTATGGCCGGAGTCAGAAGGGCAAATAACAAGGATGATATGATAATTTTCTTCATAATTCTCTCCTATGACACAAGAATTAGGTCTAATAATTGTTCAGTATATAAGTTTTATCTTTCTACAATCATAGTCAAGAAATAACTGCACTTATTTAAGATTCTGGGCTGTTTTTTGAACTATCTAAAGCCTATCTGCCTGCGTTTTAGCTGTTGGATGAAATTCATTATAGGTGTAAATTGGTAACTGCTTAAAAGCTTGTCAAATTTGTATTCCAGAAGGGATGTTGAGCCATACATTCGGAATCTCTGGAGTCTGCTTAGTCCGCTGATTTTTGGCGGATCAGGGTCAAGCTCCCAGGGATGGATATATACCATGGCCGGGTGACCTTTTTTGTTCATCATATTTATTATCATTTTGGAGTACCACAAAGGGGAATGCCTGAAATGCCCCCCACCGGCAATAGGGATATTTTTTCCGAAGAGTTTGAAAGTTGATGCCGGCACTTCGTAAAATATTCTGTTACTCGAAGATTTTAGCTTTACCGTATGACAGGGCCCGTCCGGTACGCCGTAAATATCATGTTTGATAGGAAAAACGGAGCTGTCATACTCGAATCCAATTTCACTTAGGATGTCAAAAGCCCAAGCTGAAGTTTTATTAATAGACCAGCTTGGTGCGCGGTAGCCAATTGGTTTATTGTTGGTTGCCCTGACAATTGCCTCAACGGCTCTTATAGTGTCCTCATAAAACTCTTCTTTGCTCATCAGGTCAACTCTTCTGTGGCCATAGCTATGACAGGCAATTTCGTGACCTTCACCTTCAATTTCTCTGACCAGATACGGAAATTTGCTGGCCACCCAGCCAAGCATGAACCAGGTTGCTTTGAGATGATATTTATTAAAAAGATTTAATAGTCGGTGGCTGTTTTTTTCAACGGTTGACGGAAGAGCATCCCAGTCTTGGTGTGAAATTTTTCCTGATAAAGTTTCTGCTACAAACCATTCTTCGCAATCGACAGTCAGGATATTGTCACAGGATTCCATTTGATTAAATATTATCTGTTCTTTTCATAATCGACTGAGCTGCCGGCTGAGAATCTGAGTTATTTTTGTTTTTCTTACGCATCTTTTTTTCAGGATTTATGATGCTTGGTTTGGAAAGCGGTTTGTCTGATTCATAGTGATATCCAATATATCTGTAGTCATAGAAATACGGAAGCGAGCTGTTGGAATTGTTTAAAATGGTTCCTATAATTTTGTGCTTACTGGTGCTTAAAATATCCAGTCCTCTAGATACCACATCCCTGCTTGTTGACCCGGCCTTAATAACGTAAGCTATAGCATCTACTTTTGAAGAAAGCAAAAGGGGGTCAGAAACAGGAAGCACCGGCGGGGTGTCAATAATGATGATATCATAATAAAATTTCATGCCGTCCAGCATGAAAGAAATAGCTTCGGCATCAAATACATTTGCCGGGTTTTTCACATATGAGCCTGAAGTAATTATGTCAAGCTTGTCTATCTCTGTTTTCTTTACAGCATCTTTTGGATCAAAGCCCTCGGTAAGAACATCGGAAAGACCTTTCTCCCGAGATATGCCGAACAGTTTATGAATCGACGGTTTTCTTAAGTCTGCATCCAGAAGAAGAGTTTTGAGGCCGTTTTCCTTGGCTGCGGTTAAGGACATGAGGGCTGAGATTGTTGACTTTCCTTCAGAGAGAATAGCAGAGGTGACCATTAGTGTCTTTATCTCGCTATCAATTGAGCAATTTTTTATTTTTAAAATGAGTCTTCTAAATTCTGTGAAAAACGGAGCATCTGAATCAAAAGATGAGATTATTGAAAAATTGTTCTGCAAATATTTATCCTTTGATGGTAATCTTTGATAAAATTTCAGAGAATTGTTTTAATTGCTCGGTAATATCTTCCAGATTTTTTTCCACGCTGGTCAGGGAGGGGTTAATATTTAAGGCTTTTTGATAATGCTTTACAGCTTCATGAAGAGAATTTTTGGCCCGGTTCATATAACAGAATGATATCTCAGAATGAAGATCAGCAAAATCAGGATTTTTTCCCAGTTCTGATTTAAGATACTCCATACGGTTTGTAATGGTGGTATCTGAAAGATCATTTTGAGAATAAACGAATTTCATATAATAAGAAGCCAGCTGGGAATTTCGTTTTTCTTTCTTTAAGTAATATACTTTTTTGAAAAGATTAAAAGCAGTTTCCAGAGATGAGATGTCAAGGGCTTTGATCCCTTCATTAAAGATGTCGGTTTCATAATCCGGGTCAATAGCCGCAGCCTTTTTTATGAACTCTCTGCTGTTGGAAAGAATATTGGTAAATAATTTCTTTTCATCTTGTTGGATAGCGTTTAGTATCAAGGCTAAGCCCATACCAAAATATGCATCGGCATAATACAGATTGATTTTGGCCGCTTCTGAGAATTCTTTTCCTGCTTGTTTTCCGTTGCCATTAAAAAGATGAGCGACTCCAAGATGATAATGATAATCAGGGTAAGCGGGCTTCATCTCAACTGTGTGATGGGCATATTTTACAGCCAGATCATATCTTTCTGTCTCAATTTCCGTACGAGCTAAAATGCTGTAAGCAAAATCGTTTTCTGAATCAATAGAAATGGCCGTATGGAGAAGGTCCTGGGCTTCTGTTATAAAGCCTTTGTAGAAAAAAGCTGCTCCCAGTTTACTTAACATTTCCGGTGAGCCTTCTTCTCTTGCTGATTTGAAGGCTTTAAGCATCAACTCTATTTCTGTCTTCTTATCTTCGTGAAAGGATTTCACCAGTGTAAGGATTTCTTCTGAACTGAATTCTATTGGGTGTGGTAATTTTGAGCTTTCTGTCAGTTTTCCGTTGACATAAACATATGACAAGACTGAGCCAATTTTTGCATCGTTAGATGTTTGAATGACAAACTCTTTATTGTCTTCTGTAACTTTACTGCTTAAACGATATGTTTCCATTACCTCATCCTACTTTGAGTTTTTCAATTTTTGGAATTACAGCCAAGACCGGGATGCCTAAGACATCTTCCACATCTTCCACTCTCTTGAAACTGGCATCAAACAGTTCCTTCAACAGTACAAAAGTACCGCCAATTACGAGACCTAAAATTAGTCCGAGAATTGAGATTTTTGTTCTATCCGGTGATACCGGTTCAAGCGGTACTCTCGCCGGCTCAATTACTTTATATTTTGTTCTTTCTCTTGCCTGCTCGGTAAGAATTTGCACTGTAGTTTCTTCTGACTTAAAGGCATCTCTGTATTTTCGTGCATCTTCTACCCTGTTTTTGAGTTCACTTATTTGAGCCGTAAGTCTTGGTACCAGATTTATTCTTTCTTCCATAGAAGTAAAAGATTCTTTCACCATATCTTTTCTTTTTTCGAGAAGTTTCAATTTTTCATCTTGCCAGAGATAATTTTTTACCAGCGCAATTTGATCAGAGTTAAAATTACTAAATTCATTTTCAACAATAGTGCCAACTATTTTTTCTGCATCCCCCAAGCGATCGGCAATGCGGATGTTGTTTGTAACTACTTTTTGCCCAGTCCACTGATATTTTTCTACCATCTCAGACCTGTCTGTTATGAGAGTCGCAAATTGCGATTTGACCTGCTTTAAGTTGCTGTTGCTTCTTAGCCGGGGACTTTTTATCCCTGAATCACTCAGCCTTGAAGCGGCATTCTCTTTTGATCTTTTCGTATCTCTTATTTCCCGAGCTAATTTATTCAGTTCTGATTGAATACCGTGGCGATTCTGCTCAGAAGAAATTACAGACGAAAGAGTAACTTTAGAAAGTTTCGTCTGCGCCAAAGTAAGCGAGTCTATTACCTGTTTATAATGAATCTCTGTTTTTTCAAGCTGGAGGTCGGCAAAATTTTGATTGTCCAAAATCTTTTCCAGTTCATATTTTGTCTTTTCTTTTTCCATTATCGCCGTTAATTCGGTAACCAAATCCTTTGCCAGAACGGCTTTGTTTGATTTCACGGTCAACTTTATCTGATCAGCACCTACAAATATCACAGAAATCTTCTTCCTCAAATCTTCAAGCAGCAAGTCCGTTTTCAGTTTAAGTAGCGAAAATGACGGATAAGCGATTTTCATTTTCTCAGCTTTGGCAATTATTGCAGGGTTATCGCCTAAGTTCAAATTTTCAATCAACTGCACCAAATATGTCTGTGATTTCAATTCGTTCTGAAGAGCATCCAGCTTGCGAAGTCGGTCACTTGAGGATTCCCTCCTAAACGTATTACCACCTATTATGCTGATCAACTCTCTTGATACTGAACCCGGTTTGTCTATCCAGATAATTGTTGAAGCTGAGTATTCTTTCTCTATCAAGAAAGAACCGGCATATGCAGAGAGGGTGGCAATTATGACCGGAAGAATAAAGAGCCATTTCCTTTTGATGAGAACTGAGAAAATTTCTCTTAAGTCTAAAGTTTTGTCCAAGCTATTGTTCATATTGTTAAATTACCTGCTGTCACCTTTGGCACGGCTATATATAAGAAGGCCGGAGGTTGCGATACCGGCGACGGTTGCGATTGTGCCCCAGTCAATTCCAAAAAGTCCGCCTGCTTTTTTGAAAGGGATAATAAAAGTATCCTCTTTCATGACTATATATCTGGCCGGTTTTCCTTTTTTGGAATATTCTTCCAAATCTATCAGAATTGTTGTGGCATAGGCTCCATCTTTGCTTATCACTTTTACCTTTGATAAATCTGCCTTCTCGGTAGGCCCGCCGGCATATGCCAGAGCCTCAAGTAAATCTATATTCTCTTCAAACTTAATAGCACCCGGTCTGTTGACGGCACCCAATATGTAAATCAGGTTTTTTCTGTCAATCTGCCTGCTCAACTCCCCCGTGGGAAGCCCGGCCGGGCTGCGAGGAATCTCAATTGTATCTTCCCGGTCAATTTCTGGCAAATTGTTTAAGGTGCCGTTACTGATTGCTTCAGAAACATTGACTATCTCAACTTTTCCGGCCTCTTTTCCTCCCCTGATAATTGTCACTCTGCTCAAGTCACCTGACTCGGTTATGTTGCCGGCCTCATTTATTATCGTCCAGATATCCGGTATTTTCTCGAAAGTAAATTTACCCGGTTTTTTCACCTCACCGGAAACAAAAATATATTGATAATTATAGGATATGACTCTGACTACAACCTGAGAAATAGAATTGTTGAGGCGAGAAATCTTCTTGACTATTTCGTTTTGGATCTGAGTGGTTGTCTTGTCTTTGACACTGATTTCACCAATAATATCAAGTGTAATTGTTCCGTTTAGGCTTACTCTAACCAGGGTGTTAAGGTCCTTATCTTGCCAGAATTTGATTTCAAGCTGGTCTTCCGGACCAACTTTATAGTCCGCAAAGGCAAGATGTGATGATAACAAAATTATGAAAATTATAAAAGTTTTTATCGGTATTATCCGGCAAAGAGTATCCATCTCTAACTTCTTTCCTTAAAACAACTTATTATTTTTAAAGTCGGCATTTGTCCTGATTTAATTTATGCTATCTAATATAGAGAATGCTTGAAAAGCTGTAAAGAATAAACAGTTATTGATTTTGTCTGATTATTAGAATAAATGGCTTATAGTCTTGATGTATCCTGTTGTACTAAAGTGACTTATACGGGAAAACCCTATACGGGTTCTTCTTCATGAATCAGAAAACTGTTCTTACCGGACTCTTTGGCTTTCAAAAGGGCCATGTCAGCAATATAAATGAGTTTCTTAGGGGTTGTGGCATGGGCAGGATAAATTGCCGCCCCCAACGAGATGGAACATTTGATTTTATCTTTATTTTCTTCAATGGTAAAGCAAAACTCTTGCACTTCCCTTTTAAGCCGATTCATAAATGCCCGACAGGTATCTTCGTCAACTTCCGGCATAATAATACAGAATTCATCGCCGCCATATCGAGCCACAATATCGATTGACCTAATCGTACCTTTAATTATAGAAGCAAGTTTTCTCAGTATTTCATCACCGGCAAGATGTCCATACTTATCATTGATCTGTTTTAAACCATCCAAATCAAAAAAGACTAAAGAGAGTTTTCTCTTGTATCTTTTGCAGCGGTTAATTTCTTCACCCAGCCTTTTGTTGAAGTAACGGTAAT
Source organism: Candidatus Zixiibacteriota bacterium (assembly GCA_022570975.1). Taxonomy (GTDB): domain Bacteria; phylum Zixibacteria; class MSB-5A5; order GN15; family FEB-12; genus JACZYS01. The sequence goes on from JACZYS010000024.1 coordinate 13,877, forward strand.
TTGAAAGACCGGTCAGGCTGTCTGTGTATGAGAGCTCTTTCATCTTGCTAAAACTGTCCGCATTTTCAAAAAGCTCAATTGCATATGCGCGGAAATTATCCAGGCGGTTGCCGATTAGTTTTCCGCTTTTCTCCTCCCAGATAAGGAGACCGTTGGTTGTTTTGGATATTGGGAATAGTGAAAGATAATAAAGTTCTATACCTTCAAGCTGGACGGCCAACTCTTTCACACCTTCGACCGATTCATCCAGCTGAGAGATTTCATATGTTTTTCCCGAATCAAGTGCATCCACAATTTTATTTAGTTTCAATTTAAGTTTCATTGTTAAAGTTCGTTTCTGGATTCCCTGGATTAACAAATTTGAAAATGAAGAATCCGGCGATGGTACCAGCAGAGCAACTTTCTCCAGAGAGAGTGCAAATTTGATTGACTTGAGAATATCGGTTGTAAGCATCTCCGTATCTTTTTGATTTACTAATCTCAAGACTCTTTTGTTAAAGAGGTTGCTGCCTGACTCAATAACAAATCTGTTTTCTGTGAGTCCCTGTTTTTCCATTTTCATTTTTTTAGTCAGATCATTTGCAGATGTGGAAGCACCCGTCAAGTTTTGAGACTTTTTGTAAAAGTAAACAGTAACAAAATAGACGACGATGGCGGTCAAAAAAATTGTGACAGTTATTGTAAGCCAAAAAGATAATATCATAATGTTTCGGTCACAGGTTAAAAATTAACTACTGTTAAAAGATAATCAATTGTTAATATTCGTCAACCAAAACTTATGCCCGATAAGCGTTTCTGGCAAATCTGAACCGTGCCTTGCGGCTTGAGAGCTTTTTCTTTTTTAAGATTCGAAATAGTCTCCACCAGCTTATGCTTGCTGTTACCGAACTTTTGTTTATTAATGTCTTCAGCTCAGATATGGTCATGAACGGGTCTTGTTTTATTAAACCAGAGATTTCATTGAAAAGCGGGGATTCTGTTAAATCTGTTAAATTGTTTTCTGTGGCTGCCTTTGGTTTTGATGAAAACAGACTGCCGGCGAAAGTGTCAATAATTGTCAATTTTATCTTGGTTTGTTTTTGGCTTTTTTTTTACCGTTTAGGTTCGGTGAGCCGGCACCAAAATCTACCCTTGCATATTCCAATGAATCAAACGTCTTGAGCACGTTTTCAAATTCCAAAAGCTCGTATATTTCATAGACATCTTCGCTCAAATTGACGAGTTTAATATCACCTTTACTATTCCGAGCTTCTTTTATCTTTGAAATAAAAATCCCCCATCCGGCCGAAGAGACATAATCTACACCGGACAAATCTACAATAATTTTATATCTCTGTCTGTTCATCAGCGAGTTGAAAACCTGTTCCAGTTCACTGGAAGTTACGGTGTCAATGACACCGTCAACCCTGATTTCTGTTATATCTTTGTTCTCTTTTTCGTTAAGAGAAATTCTTATTTCGCTGTCCATAAATCCGTTTTTCTTTAATCGCTTATTCTAATCTTTTCTTAAACAAAATAAAGGATGGATGCGACGGCAAGATAAAAACTATTTTTTACTTTTTGATTTAATTTTGGTTTTGATCTGTTTTGTTTCGACAGGAGATGCTTGTTTTTTCTTTTCGGAAGAAGAATTTGATTTTTTTCTGGCTACTATAAAGGTTATGTCATCGTGTTGATTATCAAACCCTGAGAAAGAATCAATTTCATCTTTGATTCTATCACACAACAATGATAATTCATCATTTTCATGTATCGATGCGACATGGCCAACAAATTTTGCAAGGTTCTCCAAGCCGTATTGGTTTCCGTTTTTATCTCTGGCCTCGTTTAAGCCATCGGTAAAGATAAACATCAAGTCGCCTTCCTTAAGGACTATCTTCCTCTCTTCTAATGTCTCTTCAAAGGACTTATCCAGAGTGTCACTTATCCCCAGAGGCATTCCTTTTGGATTAATAAGTAGCAGCCTTTCAGTAGATGCCTGGTAATGGATAAGGGGATTGTGCCCGGCCGACGAAAAATTCACATTATCTTTGGAATCATCATAAATAACCATCATTACGGTTACAAATATTCCCGGGGGGATATTCTCTGCAAGGTAATTATTCACTTTGTTAAGAATTTTTTTCGATGAGCTCTCATTGACAGAAAATATTCTTATGACCGTCTTAAGCATTGACATTACCAAAGAGGCCGGGACACCTTTGCCGGAAACATCGGCAACTACCAGACAATAGCTGTTTTCTGATACTTCAAAAACATCGTAAAGGTCACCTCCAACAATAGAGGCCGCCTGATAGTGGGCGTCTATTTCCAAATTCTTAATTTCAGGTAGTCTGGTAGGTAATAAAGTTTTTTGAATTTCTGCGGCAAGTTCTATTTCTTTGGCCAGTTTTTCTCTTTTTATAATATTTTCTTTGTCCCTGTTGAGCCGGGTCAGCATCTGGTTGAAAGCTCTTGAGATTTCAAAAAACTCCTCGGCACCTTCTAAAGGGAGTTCTGTTTCTAGCTCTCCGGAAGTAAAGCGACGCACCTTTTCTGTTATCCTTGCAATGGGGCGGACGAAATGATTGGAAAGCAAGTAAATGCCCAGCACTCCAAAGAGCAGGAGAACTACAGTCAATAAAATTATCTGGTTTCTGGCTTCGGTCAGTTTTGAAATTAAGATATCGGCAGAATATATAAGATGGACCTTTCCAATTTCCAGAGCTCCGGTTTTGATTGGGATCATGATGTAGTTGAGATTTTCATTATCTATAACAATTGGCTGTGGCTCCGAAATAATCTTAGGGTCTATTGATTCAGGAATTCTGTACTTGTTTCTGATATTGGTGATTTCATCAGAATGGGCGACAATAATTCCCGAACCGTCGGTGAGGACAATCAGTCTTATTTCCTGATTGGAGCGAAGGTAGCTTACTATCAATTGGTCAAACTCTACATCTGAGCGCTGATTGATAATATAACCGGCGGCCTGGTCGGCGACAGTTGTGCCCAATGCTTCCACCCGGTCATCAAGATGAGATTTTAGTTGGTTGGTGGTTGTAAAGTCCATGAAATAAAAAGAGACGGCAACAATGGTTGAGACAACGGCAAAGGTCCAGACAGAAAACATAACTCGCAAAGACAAGAGACGCCTGATGAGGGGTCTGTTGCCTGACTTGATAACTAAGAGTCGTTTTGTCATTCTGAGTTCATTAATTCCGGAGGTTGAGATATATTCTACCGAATCCATAATTTTCTTGATCAGATAGAAACCAAGCCCGCCTTTTCTGCCGGTCTCTACCAGTTTTTCCAGATTTACAGAGCTGTTTTCATCGGGGGTAAAAGAGCGGCCGGTGTCAATGAGCGAAAAGACAATTAATTTCTTATAGATTACAATTTTTAGATTTATTTTCCCCTTTTCATAGAGATAAGCATGGCGGATAATGTTGGTGACACCTTCCTCTATGGCCAGGGTTACGGAAGATATAGCTTTTTTGGAAAGGGAAGTGGCCAGACAGCTCTCTTTTGTTAGCCGAATGATGCTCTCTAAGTTCTTTTCCTCAGCATCGTATTCGGCATTTATCTCTTTTATTGGTCTGCTAAACATAATGGGGTCTTAGTTTTGTTTCCTGTCAATCGTTTTACTACTGCTCGGCTTTGAGCCTGAGTTGAGCCTGCTTGATATTGTTTTTGGTCTCAACCGAGTTTGGAAATTTACTTAAAACCTGGTTCCAGGAATCAATCGCTTTCTGGTACTCTTTTTCCCTCATAAATCTTAAACCATCTATATACAGTTTCCAGATTTTTTTGTTCTTCTGGATTTCTTCAAGTGATGTACTACTGACCGATTTAACATCCATCCTGCTCAGAAAATCCAACGCGGCCAAATTGTTGTTGTCAATCAGAAGAATGGCTCTGAACCTTTTGGAAGCTTCCGTATATTGGCCAATTTGATAAAACCCAATAGCCTTGTTGAGTTGGTGGGCCAGATCAATTTCTTTGCCCAGCTTGCTTTTTGCAAGCTTGATTTTCTTGTTTTCAGGTTCCATTTCCAAAATCCGCAAATAGGCAGAAATAGCATCCAAGTATCTGTTCTCTTTTAATGCATCCTCGGCCAAGAATTCAAACCGTTTTACTTCCTCATTTCTGC
>JACZYS010000206.1 GCA_022570975.1 Candidatus Zixiibacteriota bacterium
ATTGAACATCGGCGTATTCGTTTCTCGTGTGTGTCCAACCTGTCTCAATTTGGACACTTCCAGGCATAACGCTAAAGCTTGACTCAGTCTGATCTGGTCTATCAGTTATTATATCTTCCGCGAAACATTTGGATTGAGTAAAGCAAATGAAAATTATCAAAACACAGATTAAGTGAATTGTTCCTTTAGACATTTTTATAAAAATCAATTCCTAGCCCTTTCTTAGCTGTCACTTTTTTTGTAATTTAACTTTTGAATTTTAACAAGTCAATGAGTTCTGTGCCATAAGTTACCATTTCCTGAAGTGGCTTTGTTGCAATTGGGCAGTATTCGACTTGTCTATTTTAATCAACTCGTTTGTTAAAATAATTTTCTTAGTTTTCTAAATCGACGAATTAAATATAGAGAGAATATATGGCGGGAGATTTCTGACAAGCTTGGAACTTTCTTAGAGTCGCAAAAAACGGATGCAATCACAGAATTGGCTCCTCGCGTTGGGGTATTAGCTGCTTGACTGTGAAAATAATAGGGGCGTACTGGGCCGCCCATTGAGATCTGACACCAACTCTTCCAGGGTTATCCTCTGCGCTTAAAGTTGTGAGGAGTCGAGTTGGTTACTTCACCGGTCCTGACTTCAGGAGTTCCTTGGATTACATCGGCCAGTGCCGTAATTACTTTCTTGTAAGTAGTGCGTTCGTAGGCATCGGCATCTTCCTTGCTTTTCCAGATGCTGATACCCGTAGCTTCAGTGCCGTTTTGGTTTACGAAGGAGATTTCGTCCTGAAATCCTTTCTGACTCCTGAGCAAGGGTATGATCTCCTTCTCAAGTGTCTCTGTGTACTGATTGACACAGTTTGGCTTTAAATGCATGATTACATTCCGGGTAAACATAACAACCTCCTTGAGTTACTATGATGGTTCCTTCCGAAGTATGCCGCACCGCATTCTGACCCAGTTCAAAATATTCATTAAGGCGAGGCATACAAATGATAATTTTAATATAAGCTAGCTGAAGCCCGTTTGTCAACCAATAAAGTATTTCAGTTGTGGGCTTCGTTGATGTAATTGGTATGGATTTAGTGGGCGGCAGACGCCCTCGTCTGCCCCAATTTCCCTCAAAATGTTATTGATTATTGACCGGCAGGTTAAAACTTCTGGAAACCGCTCTGGTTTTCAAGGTCACTGCTGGATTCCGAAGCGCTTTCTTCCCAGCGGTCAGAAGAACCGGTTATTCCTTTTAAACGGAGATCAAAATCATCGGGGTTGGATGCGTTGGCCATCGCTTCTTCAAACGATATCATGCCGGTTTTGTAAAGCTTCATAATTGCCTGGTCAAAAGTTTGCATTCCATACTGGACATTCCCCTGCTCAACCAATTCCGGGATATCTATTGTTTTTTCTGAGTTCATAATACATTCCCTGATGGCGGCGGTGGTAATCATGATTTCCAGAGCAGGTACCCGGCCGGGAGTATCTGAACGCGAAAGTAGTCTCTGGCAAACTATAGCCTGTACCGTTCCGGCTAAAAGCAGTCTTATCTGCTGGTGTTGATGGGGCGGGAAGAAAGAGATAATTCTGGTTATAGTTTCAACCACATTGAGAGTATGGAGGGTTGTTAATACCAGATGTCCGGTATCGGCAGCGGTTAATGCAATTGACATGGTTTCCAGGTCACGAACTTCGCCAACCAGAATCACATCCGGGTCCTGACGAAAGGCTGCACGCAAAGAGGTGACAAAAGATTCCGTATCTCCACCTACTTCTCTCTGAGAGATTATTGATTTCTTGTCACGGTAAATATATTCGATTGGATCTTCAACCGTTAAAATATTAAGTGATTCACGACCATTAATATCTTCAATGAGCGATGCCATAGTTGTTGACTTACCGGAACCTGTGGTTCCTGTAATAATGATTAGGCCCCTCTTTCTTTGGGCCAGATTTTTGATTACATCGGGAAGATGAAGTTCATCAAAGGAAGGAACGACTGTACTCACCGAACGAATGGCCATACCAATAGTGCCGCGCTGGCGATATATATTTATCCTGAATCGGCCCAGTTTTGCGACCGAAAGGGCCAAATCCATTTCACTCTTTCTTTGAAATCTTTCCTGCTGTTTTTCATTTAAGATTTGAGAAACAATTTTTTCAATGCCGTCAATTGTGATCGGGTCGGTAGCTATTTGCTCCAAAGAACCGTTTACTCTGAGATGAGGTCTGACGCCAACTCTAATGTGAAGGTCAGAGGCTTTCCGATTGAGCATTTCAACCAGCATCTGCTTAAAATTCATGAAATTCCCTTTCTCAATGATGACTTGTTAGTCGGGAACTATTAAGAATAACTCCTGCCCAAACTCTACCGGTTTACCGTTTTCCACCAGGATCTCGGCAATTCTGCCCGAGACTTCGGTCTCAATTTCGTTCATCAATTTCATCGCCTCAACAATACAGACAACCTGCCCGGAACGAACTTTTTCATTCAGGCCAACATATGGGTCGGCATCAGGCGATGGAGCACCGTAGAAAGTTCCCACCATGGGAGACTTAACAGCCACCATCTTACTCTTATCGGCAATTGGCTGGCTTTCTTCAGCAGGCTGATTGACAGCCTGTGGAGCGGGGTTATTTGTAGTTTCCGGAGGGATATTGACCGGATGAGTTACTGCCGGCAACTGGGAATTGCCGTTGAAAGAAGAATTCAGTCGCTGAGTAATTTTTATTTTTCTTCCCCAGCTTGAGATCTCAAGAGATTCAACCTCTGATTCTTCCACTATTTTAATCAATTTTCTGATATATTTTTCGTTCAAACAAATTCCTTTAACATTATCACTTCAAATAGGAGCCAGAAAGAGCAAACTGCTCTACTGCTTCAAATAATAAACTATTTGCCCTACAGTTCCAACAAGTTTTTTGGAGACTTGTTTAGGGGAATTCCACCGTTTTTGGTGACGACAACATCGTCCTCAATTCTGACTCCCCCCCAGCCGGAGATATAAATGCCCGGTTCAATAGTTATCACATTGTTAGTCATTAACTTATCTTTGGAACGCGGTGATAAACTCGGGCCGACATGAACATAGTATCCGATACCGTGACCGGTACCATGACCAAAATTCTTGCCGAAGCCGGCTTTTGTGATAATGTCCCGGCAGGTTTTATCTACCTTTTGTCCCATGATGCCGGATTTCACTTTTCTTATTCCGGCCAGATGAGATTTTAGTACTAGATTATATATTTTTTTCTGACGTGAGGTTGCTTTGCCAACTACAACCGTGCGAGTTATATCAGAAACATATCCTCCTGAGGTGGCACCAAAATCAAATGTAATAAAATCACCTTTCTTGACTTTTTTACTTGAAGCAACTCCGTGCGGCATGGCCGAGCGATAACCGGATGCAACAATTGTTTCAAAGGCTGGTTTTTCAGAACCAAGCATGATCATTTGATATTCAAGCTCCGCTGCCAGTTCGTTTTCACCAACTCCCGGAACAACAATATTTATAATTCTTTCAAAGGCAATGTCTGATATTTTTACAGCTTTTTTTATCAAGGCAAGTTCACTTTTATCTTTTACCCAGCCAAGCTCTTCAAAAATGTCAGGAGCAGAAATCAAAATTGAATGCAAAAGAGCTGTTTTAAAATTTTTCTTATCTAAAACAGTCAGATACTGTGGGTCATAGCCAAGTCTGAGATTTTTCTTCTTGAGATGTTTAATCTCTTTAAGGGTGCTGTTGGATGCACCTGATGTAATTATCACTTTTGCCCCGCGCACTTCTTTTTTGGCCTGGTCAGTGTATCTGAAGTCAGTAAGGAAATCTGAAGAAACAGTTGTTATGACCAAAAGTCCGGCCG
>JACZYS010000207.1 GCA_022570975.1 Candidatus Zixiibacteriota bacterium
TACCGGCCCGACGAAGAAGAGTCCTTGGAGACCCAGATCATGGAGGCCCTCGACCATCAGCAGGATGCCCGCGTGGTCCGCCTGGAGGTCGACGCGTCCCTGATCGCGACACTCAACGGAGAATACAAGCACCATGAGGGACCGGTTATCGCCGTGGCCTTTCACCCCGAAGGGGAGTTCATCGCCACAGGAAGCCGAGACGATACGGTAGTAATTTGGAGCTGGGATGGAGAACAATCGCAGTTCAAGTACAAACTCACGAGGCGCGAAGACGAAGAAGGAGGTGATATCTATCAGGCGCTGTTTATCGACGGCACCGCTCTCCTGCTTGCAGCGGGCGGAGCCCAAATTCGCGTTTGGAATTATCGCACCGGCGATCCGCTTGGCGCCTTCGATCATCCAGACAATATCTATAAACTCGCGTACAATCCGAAACGGAAACTGCTTGCCGCCGCCGGCAGAAACTCCTCTGCTTTCCAATATATTTTCAAAATTATCCTTTATCAGCTCTATCCCTGAGATAAACGAGTCATCGGCTTTATGCTCTTTGGCAGATAACAGAGTACGATGAATATCGTCTAAAAGGGGCAGGAAAGATGCTATAGCATTATCTCCTGTGCGTATTAAGGCTCTTTCTGTTTCCCTTAGCGTTCTCTTTTTATAATTTTCAAATTCCGCTAATCGCCTTAAATTTTTATCATTCAGTTCTTCAATATCTTTTTGCGCCTGTTGAAGCTTCGTCAGAGATTTTTTCTTCTTCGGTTTTTTTTTCTCAGTCGTGCTCGTTTCAGCACCTTCTTCATTTATCTCGATATCAAGTTCCTTTTCCGTCAAATCTGCTATTCCCTCCCTCATTTCAGTTCGATAACGTATGCGATAGTGTTTTTGCCGTATGCACTACTATCGCCATTACTTTCGCATATTGCATCCGCAAAGGACCAACTACCGCTATTATGCCGGCTTGATTTCCGAAATTATAGGGCGATGTTACAAAGCTGAGCTCGGACATATCGGGATCATCCAATTCATCTCCGATTATAACATTTACGCCGTTCGCAGTTGTTGAATCCTGAATCCGCTTAATAAGATTCTTCTCATTCTCGATAACCCTCAACAAGTTTTTCATTTGCTTAGGATCCGCAAATTCGGGTTTCGCCATTATATTTGCCGAACCGCTGAATGTTATCTTTTCATTTTCACTAAAATCAAAGACTCTGTCGGCTGAGTCAATCAACAGACGGACTATTCCCGAACTTTCGTTCGACAGATCGCGGCACCTTGCCGAAATGCTGTTCCGTATATCTCTCAACGTAAGTCCGGAAAGTTTTTCGTTGAGTCTTGTCGATAAAGCATCTAACGCTTCCTGGGGGATAGAGGAGTGTATCTCCAAAACTATGGTCTTTGCAAATCCTTCTTTAAGTTGCAATACCACCATAACCGTTTGACTCGAGACCGAAAAAAGATTTATCCGAGTCAGCTCTCCCTCTAAAATAAGCGGTGCAATTGCGATGCCCAAATCAGACGTAAATTCTCCCAAAAGCCTGCTGGCAGTGGATAAGAGTGATTCAATATCAATTGCATAAGGGCGTAGTGAGCCTGTGATCTCCGCCTGCTCCCGCACACTGAGTTTTTTACCAGGGTCGATAAGATCTACGTAAAATCTGTACCCTTTGCTCGTCGGAACTCTTCCTGCGGAGGTATGAGGATGAGACAGGTATCCGCTCTTCTCAAGATCGTTCATTACATGCCGAATGGTAGCGGGACTAAATTTTATGTTTCTTCTCTTTTTGGTTAAATGCTTTGGTGGACATCTCTAAGGCTGCACTAAGATTTGTTCCCTGAATGCTGACTGAGTTATTGTCAACCGAGTTGAGCATAAAAGTTGCTGCGGCATAATCAAGGGTGAGCGGGCATTGGATAAATGCTTCACCGGCAAAAGCGACCAGAGCAACCCGGTCACCTTTGAGCCGTTCAATAATACCCATTATCTCCTGTTTGGCTTTCTCCAGCCGGTTTGGTTTCATGTCTCTGGCCAGCATTGAGCTTGAGACATCAAGCGCGATAACAATATCCAACCCTTCTCTTTTGAGAATTTCCGTATGAGTACCAAACTGAAGTCTGGCCACAGCCACGACCAAAAGAGTCAATGCCATAACGGCAAGGAACGCTTTTGTTCTCTGACGGGCAAAAGATATATATGGCGCGTTTTTCATTATCAAAGGCAAATCACCAAATCTGGCCAGCAGTTTTTTCTTATTTGAAATCGACCAAAAAAGAACAACCGCAACCAGCAGAACGGCAGTCAAAAGTATAAAATTTTCCGGCTCAGCAAAACGCATATTATTTTTTTACCTTATGGCAGTTTCCTTAAACATGTATATGAAAGAAGCAACTCCAATATAAACAGAAACAATCCGGCATAAGTGAAATGCTGAAACAACTCTCTGTATTCTATATGAGAGGCTACTTTTATTTCAGTTTTTTCCAGCTCATCAATTACGTCATAGATTTTTTCAAGTTCATTTTTTGAATGGGCCCGGTAATATTTGCCACCGGTTTTTTCGGCTATTTCAATAAGAGATTTTTCATCAATCCTTGTTGGCTGATAAACATATCGTTTTCCGAATATTGGATCCTGATATGGAAACATGGCGTTTCCGGATTTGCCGACACCAATAGTATATATCTTTATGTCAAAAGCGACAGCCAGATTTGCGGCCGTTATCGGGTCAATCTCTCCGGCATTATTGTCGCCGTCAGTTAACAACACAATTATCCGAGACTCGGCATCTGCTTCTCTTAAACGATTAACAGCCGTAGCCAGGGCCATTCCGATTGCGGTTCCGTCTTCAACCAGACCAAAATTAACCTGATCAACAAAACTCAAAAGGATACCATAATCTGTGGTCAAAGGGCATTGAGTATATGCATACCGGGCAAAAACTACCAGACCAATGCGGTCATTAATTCTTTTGCCAATGAATTTTTTAATCTGCTCTTTGGCGACATGGAGTCGGTTGTTTGGTTTAAAATCTTCGGCCTGCATTGAGGATGAGACATCAAGCAGCATCATGATGTCAATACCCTCGGAGGTCACTTCTCTGTACTCGGTGCCGCTTCTTGGTCTGGCAAAGGCAACGATAAAAAAACAGATGGCCAGGATTCGCAAGAATGGGAGCAGCACTCTTAGTTTTTGACGACGGGTCCTGGAAGCTCTTTTCACAATTCTGATATCTGAATATTTAATTCTTGCCGAAGACAGATTTTTCTGTCTAAAATGAAAATAAATCATCAACAAAACCAACACTGCCCCAGTGACAAAAATAACCGAAGCCGGCACCGTTGACCGGGTGGCATCAAAAAAGCTAAAATTCAGCCCTGAAAAATCAATATTGCTCAACTTTGGCCTCCTCAAATTTTCCAGATTGAGACAGCTTCTGGCGGGCCAGTTTTTCCGTCTCTTTCTTCTCAAAATCAGCCCTTACCGTTTCAACCATGCCATAAACAAAATCAAAATCAAGATTAGCTTTGTTTTTTTCCGGAATCAGTTTGGCAAATTTGACTAAATCTGATTCTTTTAAGAACTGCCCCATTTCATTTTGTAATTCTCCGGGCAGTGAGATTTCGGCAAAATTCTCTATAAATTCTTCGGTGGTCATGTCAAGAAGATTGATTTTGTAGATTTTTCCCAGAAAGAAGCGGGCAATTTCTGTAAGTTCAAGATAATATTCTTTATGCTTTTTGGTTTCTATGTAGTCAGTTTCTTTAAGCAGAGCTAATTTTTCAAAGGCAATCTCCCAGGCCGGTCGAGAGTCTTCAAAATCATCTTCCGTTTTCTT
>JACZYS010000025.1 GCA_022570975.1 Candidatus Zixiibacteriota bacterium
CCGGCTGTATTTCATCCGGCAAGACTGAAGAAGAAGCCAGGACGAACTTTGATGAAGCCGTAGCGTTACATGTAGAGACAATGCGGAATGATAAGTTACCTCTACCGGAACCACGCAGCCGCGATGCAGTCTTGTCTGCCGAAGAAGACCCACATGTTGCGGATTATATCGTCGAGATCGAGTCCCAAGAAGAATACAAAATTCGACGCCATAAAGCCGGAATACAGCAATCATTTCATGTTAGCGAGCTTTCCGAAGAAGACATAAAAGCCATTACCGAAGCTAAAAAGATAACTTTTATGACCGGTGAAATTGTTACTCGCTCAAGAGAAAGAGAAGCAATAGCTGCCGCTATTAGCAACCTCAATTTTATATTTGATATCAGTAACAAAGGGCAGATTGCATCACTGGCAAAAAATGCAAACTCTGTCGGAGCAACAAAAATGGGAATGCTGTCAACACCTTCTGAAGATACTAAAGCTGAGATGAAATCTATCTGGGGAGAATATCCGGACAGCAAACCTCACAATACTGATTCGATACTGGCCTTGATGAAGAAAGAAGAAATATCAGGCGGGTTTATTTTTGGTGCCAACCCAATGATGACCTACCCGGACAGAGAATTTGTTCGCGAAGGATTAGAGAAACTGGAATTTTTGGTAGTTGCCGACATGTTTGAATCGGAAACTACTGAAATGGCCGATGTTGTGCTTCCTCTTTGCAGCTGGGCAGAATACACTGCCGATTATGTGAACTTGGAAGGAAAAAACCAGACTGCAAATCAGGCTATTAAACCGATTGGAATGTCTAAACCGGGATATGAAATAATAAATTTAATCTCAGAAAAATATGCCCGGAAGCTTTTTGAAAACAGTCAGAGTTTACAGGATGAAGTTGACCGGATGCTGGCTGTGAAAACGAATTCTTCGCTTCCAAATGAGATTTCAGAAGTTTCTACAGAGCAGGACAGCAATGTAGAAGGTTTTGATACGGCCATGTTCATAAATGATGACCCTCATCATTATGCTCACATAACCGAAAAATCTGAGTCACTCAGTAAATTTGTCGGCGAAGCATATATTGAAATGTCAAAAAGTATGGCAGAGAAACTGAATGTGAAAGAGAAAGAATCTGTCAGAGTTGAGTCGCCGGTAGGCAAAATTATTGTTCCGGCCAGGATTTCAAAATTTATCACTAATGATGTTGTTCTGATTCCACGAAATTTTTCATCGACACCGGTCACCTCGCTTTTGATGAGAAAACAGAGATTGGATAAAGTAAAATTAAGCAGGGTGGAAGACTAAGAAAATGTTTGAAATTGTTGTCATAACAGTTATAAAAGTATCTGTGGTCATGATGGCTATTCTGACCGGATGCGCCTACTCTACCTGGCTTGAAAGAAAAGTGCTGGCCCGAATGCAGAATCGTGTGGGGCCGACTTATGCCGGTCCCTTTGGTCTATTACAACCGGTCGCGGACGGACTGAAAATAATCTTCAAGGAAGATCTGGTCCCCAAAAACGCCGAGAAAGTAATGTTTGCTCTGGCTCCGATTGTGACCTTCGTGCCGGCCATACTTACCTTCGCCGTGATCCCTTTTGGAGCCGACAGAATATTGTTTGGCCACCATGTAAAAATGGTCATCTCTGACTTAAATATAGGCGTCCTCTGGATTTTTGCCGTAACCTCGCTGGGAATCTACGGTATTATCCTGGCCGGTTGGTCATCCGGATCCAAATATTCACTTATGGGTGGGTTACGTGCCTCAGCCCAGATGATTTCATATGAGGTCAGCTACGGACTTTCTATTATTGGTGTCATTATATTGGCCAATACTCTTTCGTTGACTGAAATTATTAGTAAGCAGAGCAGTGATTCAATCTGGTTTTTTGAGAACTGGTATATCTGGAAACAACCGTTGGGATTTTTCTTATATCTCACCTGTGCCATTGCCGAGACCAACCGGGCACCGTTTGATATGGCCGAAGCGGAGTCAGAGCTGGTTGCGGGTTATCACACCGAATACTCATCAATGAGATTCTCCATGTTCTTCATTGCCGAATATGCCAATATGCTGGCTGTTTCTTCGGTTGGGGCCGTTCTCTTTTTTGGAGGATGGAACGGACCGGTTTTGCCTTCGATACTATGGTTTTTAATTAAAGTCTTTTTGTTCATGTTCTTTTATATATGGCTGAGAGCAACCTTCCCAAGGTTTCGCTATGATCAGCTGATGAGTTTTGGCTGGAAAGTTTTGTTCCCGCTGGCCTTGTTAAACACTATGGTTACAGCCGGATTTAAGATGATAAAATAAAAAAGTATTGGTGATATAATGAAAGAAATACTAATAGCATTCAGGAATGTCCTTTGGAGGATGCCCAAAGGTATGGCGATAACTCTTAAATATCTATTTAAAAAACCGGTTACTTTAGATTATCCGACAGTGAAAAAGCCGATGGTTGAACGATATGGCGGAAGACATTATCTGGAACGTTATGATGATGGTTCCGAGCGGTGCGTTTGCTGTGGCTTGTGTGCCGCCGCCTGCCCGGCTGACTGTATATATATGGAGCCTGAGGAAAATGAAAAAGGGGAGCGGCTGGCCAGGGTCTTTGAGATAAATCTGCTCCGCTGTATTTTCTGCGGTCTGTGCGAAGAAGCCTGTCCGGAAGAAGCAATATTTTTGGGGCAGGAGTATGAGTTTTCAGATGACAACAGGAATGCTTTTCTCTGGACAAAAGAAGATATGCTTGTTTCTCATCCAAGAAAAGAAAATCCATTTAAGAGGCTTTATAGAAAAGTCAGAAAAGTTTATGGAGTGCCGGATAGAATATCATGACTCTTGATCTTGTCATATTCATAATCTCTGCACTGACTGCCATCTTTGGGGCCTTAATGATGATTTTTCAACGAAACCCGGTAGCATCGGTTATGTATATGATATTGTCATTGGTCTCTCAGGCAGTTCTTTATATGCAGCTTGGAGCTCTTTTTATAGGAGCGGTTTTAATTATTGTATATGCCGGGGCAATTTTGGTGCTCTTTTTGTTTGTGATTATGATGCTGAATCTCAGGCAAACCGAAGACATGGACTCAGACTCCACACCGATAAGCAAACTGGCCAAATTTTTGGTCTCCGGGTTACTCTTTTTGGAAATGTTGTTTGTTGTAAGAGGAAGTTATTTTCAGAGTTCGGTTGAAACCGGATTGTTGTCTCCTCAAATTGATGATTTTGGCTCGGTAGAATCAGTGGCCGAGCTGCTTTTTACAACCTATTTGTATCCGTTTGAACTGACTTCCATACTTCTTTTGACAGCAATAGTTGGTGCCGTGGTTATCGCCAGGAAGCCATCGAATGAAGACCCGGTCGAAATTCTTCCCTTTGACTCCGATGATGATGAATTTAAATCTGCAAAGGCGGCTGAGTGATGACGGTTCCTATTGATGCATATCTGGTAGTTGGTGCTGGTCTCTTTGGAATTGGCGTGATTGGTGTTTTGGTTTCCAGAAACCTGATTATTCTTTTGATGTCGGTAGAGTTGATGCTTAACGCTGCAAATTTGGCTTTAATCGCTTTTTCTAGAGCCTTGAACTTGATGGATGGACACGCCTTTGTCTTTTTGGTATTAACAATTGCCGCCGCCGAGGCTTCGGTTGGGCTGGCAATGGTTATTACCCTCTATAGAAATCATGATACCGTTAACATTGACCGCTTCTCAATTCTGAAATGGTAAGAAAACTTGGATAATGACTGAATACATATACTTAATACCTATACTTCCACTTATAGGCTTTCTCATAAACGGCCTGGCTTTAAACCGGTTGCCAAAATCGGTTGTCTCGGCTGTTGCCTGCGGATCAATAGGGTTGTCATTTGTTTTGTCGGTTATACTCTTTTTTGAACTTAAGGCACTGGAACCTTCATCAAGAGTTATTGAACAGGTTCTGTTCCCCTGGATATCGGTCGGCTCTTTCCATGTTAATTTTGCATTTCTGCTGGATCCTCTTTCTGCCATAATGATTCTGGTTGTTACCGGAGTCGGGTTTTTGATTCATGTATACTCTGTTGGATATATGAGCCATGACCCCGGTTATTCAAGATATTTTGCTTACTTGAATTTGTTTACTTTCTCAATGCTCACCTTAGTCTTGGCCGACAATTTTCTTTTGATGTTTGTCGGTTGGGAAGGGGTCGGGCTTTGTTCATATCTTTTGATTGGTTTCTGGTTTGAAAAAAAATCTGCTTCAGATGCCGGCAAAAAAGCTTTTATTGTCAACCGAATTGGTGATTTTGGTTTTCTTATCGGGATGTTTATTGTCTTCTGGAGTGTGGGTTCTTTAAATTTCAACCAAGTATCATCAATTGCTCCCACTGTTTTTGCTTTCGGCGGCACCTTGATAACCGCCGCTTGTCTGTTGCTATTTGTAGGTGCAATTGGAAAATCGGCACAGATCCCTCTCTATGTCTGGCTGCCGGATGCGATGGAAGGCCCCACTCCGGTCTCAGCCTTGATTCATGCCGCTACCATGGTGACAGCCGGTGTTTATATGATTGCCCGGACAAACGTTCTCTTCATGTTGGCTCCCGATGCCTTAATGGTTGTTGCTGTTATAGGTGCCGCTACAGCTTTATTTGCGGCAACAATTGGTTTGGTGCAAAATGATATCAAAAGAGTTCTGGCCTATTCAACTGTCTCCCAGCTTGGCTATATGTTTTTGGCTTGCGGAGTGGCCTCGTTTTCAGCAGGCATATTTCATCTGATGACTCACGCATTTTTCAAAGCACTCCTGTTTCTTGGGGCCGGCTCTGTTATTCATGCCATGTCAAACGAGCAGGACATGAGAAAAATGGGCGGACTAAAAAAACATCTGCCAATTACTTTTATGACCTTCTTGATTGCCACTTTGGCAATCTCCGGTATTCCGGGACTGTCCGGTTTCTTTTCAAAAGATGAAATTCTCTGGAAATCTTTTTCGTCACAAAGCGGTCATCCAATTTTTTGGGTGATTGGATTTATAACCGCCGGTCTTACCGCTTTTTATATGTTCCGTCTGGTTTATATGACTTTTTATGGCCAAGAGAGAATGGATGAAAAAACAAAATCACAGCTGCATGAATCTCCAAAAAGCATGACTATCCCACTTATGGTCTTGGCCTTGCTTGCAGTAGTTGGTGGATGGGTTGGCATGCCCCATATACTTGGTGCCACAAATTATTTTGAGGACTGGCTCAGTCCGGTTTTCTCACATGGAGAGGCAGTTAATACCCATGCTCTTTTATCGTCAACGGCAGACAGCTCAATGGAATGGTTGCTGATGTTTGCTTCGGTGGCCTTGGTGCTGGTGGCAATTTATCTGGCCTACAATTTCTACCTTAAGAAAACATCGCTATCAACGGCAATGAAAGAAAAATTAAGCGGAGTTCACAAAACTTTGCTAAATAAATATTATGTTGACGAATTTTATGGAGCCGTCATTGTCCGACCGATCATATATTTCTCATTGTTCTTGTGGAAAATTGTTGATGTTTTAATAATTGACGGCCTCATAAACGGCTCGGCTACTGTCTATAACGATATCTCCGAATTCTTAAGGCAAGGGCAGTCCGGAAGAGTTCGGAGCTATGCTACCATATTTACTCTGGGTGTGGTTGTTTTACTGGCATTTTTTATGACGGATTAGTAAATGGAAAATATCATTCTGACATTGATAATATTCTTCCCGACACTGGGCGCACTTTTATTGCTCATTATTCCGGGAGATCGTAAAGATTCAATAAAAGGTATTACGCTGATAATATCTTTTGTAACTATGATTCTCTCTTTCTGGCTCTATGCCATGTTTGAAACCCACGGACTGGGAATGCAGATGGAAGTCAACATCCCCTGGATTGAGTCAATGGGAGTCGGTTATCATCTGGGAATTGACGGAATTTCTTTGCTGTTAATTGTGCTGACGACGGTGTTAACACTCCTTGCCGTTTTAGCATCGTGGCACTCTATTCATCACAACCTCAAAGGATATTATTTTTCCATTCTCATATTGATGACGGGAATGATTGGCGTCTTTTGTTCGCTTGATCTGTTCTTGTTTTATGTTTTTTGGGAAGTAATGCTGATACCGATGTATTTTATTATCGGCATCTGGGGTGGAGTAAGAAGAGTATATGCGGCAATAAAGTTTGTGCTCTTCACCATGTTTGGCTCTTTGCTCATGCTGGTCGGAATTCTTTACCTGCTCTATCAGTATCAGGCATTTTCAGGTGAATATACATTTGACATCTTAAAACTATATCACACACCGTTGACATTTATTGAACAGATGTGGCTTTTTGCTGCTTTTGCCTTAGCTTTTGCAATCAAAGTTCCGCTCTTTCCTTTCCATACCTGGCTTCCCGATGCTCACGTTGAGGCACCTACTGCCGGTTCGGTGATACTGGCCGGTGTGCTTTTGAAAATGGGCACTTATGGTTTTCTGAGAATTTGTTTCCCGATGTTTCCCGATGCCACAATTACCTTTTTACCGTACATTTCTGTGCTTGCATTGATTGCAATAATATACGGAGCACTGGTGGCTATGGTGCAAAAGGATGTCAAGTCACTGGTAGCCTTTTCTTCCGTATCCCATATGGGATTTATAATGCTGGGAATGTTTGCTTTAAATATTCAGGGACTTCAGGGTTCGGTGTTGCAGATGCTCAACCACGGTATTTCAACCGGTGCACTATTTTTGATGGTCGGCATGATTTATGAGCGAAGACATACCAGGCTTATTTCAGAATTTGGCGGATTGGCAAAAGTAATGCCTTTGTTTTCCACCCTGTTTTTGATTGTTACTCTTTCATCAATCGGTCTGCCCCTGACAAACGGATTTGTGGGTGAGTTTTTGATTTTGCTCGGCTTGTTTGATGCCAACAAAGTTTATGCAATAATTGCATCCTCCGGAGTTGTTCTCTCTGCCTGTTATATGCTCTGGATGTTCCAGCGAGTAGTTTTTGGAAAAATCACCAACCCGGAAAATGAAAAACTGGTCGATCTGACCCTCAGGGAAAAACTTGTAATGTTCCCGCTCATAATCTTAATTTTCTGGATTGGTATTTATCCAAAGCCTTTTCTTGAAAAAATTGAGCCGGCCGCAAACATGGTCATGAAACATATGGAAAGAGCAAGCTCAGTTAAATTTGATGAAGAAAACAGCAGACTTGTGATTATTGATGACAGTGATGCTGTTTTGATTTCTACTGATTACGAAACAATAAAAAAGTAAAGCGAGAAATATAATATGTCGGAAGTAACAATTTATACAAAAGAAGGCTGTCCTTATTGTGCGGCGGCCAAAAAACATTATACCGACCAGGGTATTGAATATACAGAGATAGACGTATATGAAACCGAAGGTGCCAAAGAAAAAGTCAGAGAGTTAAGTGACGGCAAAAATATAGTCCCGTTGATTATTGACAATGGCGAGGTCAAAATTGGCTTTGGGGGAGGCTGAGGCTTTTAGCTGCAAGTTTCGGCGGTCGCCGAATTGAAATGTGAAAATTATGATTGATATATCTACAGCTGTAATTGATTTTGGTCTGATTGCCCCGGAGATTTCTCTTGTGGCAGCGGCTTTTATTATTCTGATAATAGGTTACACAAAAAGGCTTGGTAAGTTCTGTG
This sequence comes from Candidatus Zixiibacteriota bacterium, assembly GCA_022570975.1. Taxonomy (GTDB): domain Bacteria; phylum Zixibacteria; class MSB-5A5; order GN15; family FEB-12; genus JACZYS01. The sequence goes on from JACZYS010000025.1 coordinate 7,661, forward strand.
CCCTGACGGCACTCTTAGGGATTTTTGTTTCCTTTTACTATACTCTCATTCAGTATGGTAATCCCGGATCAGGATTTTCAGGAATGGTTACTTCCGATGATTTTGGGGTCGTGTTCAGGATGATATTTCTTGTGACAGCCTTACTTACAATACTCATTGCTCAAAATTATTTGTCATTAAAACGGCTCAATAAGCCGGAGTTTTATGCATTAATCTGTTTCTCCACCATGGGGATGATGGTCATGGCCAACTCTACTGATTTGGTGGTTATGTTCCTCGGGCTTGAAATCATGTCGGTGCCTCTTTATGTTATGGCCGGCTTTGCCCGGAGGAATCTGGCCTCCAATGAATCAGGGATAAAATATTTCATTATGGGAGCCTTTGCTTCGGCATTCCTGCTTATGGGAATTGCTTTCATTTTTGGAGCATCCGGAACCACCGATTTGAAAAGAATCATTGCCGACTTAAGTTACCTTTCCGAGTTTTCACACTTCTATTTTTATTCCGGTATTGCTATGATCCTGATTGGATTTGGTTTCAAAGTTGGTGTGGTTCCTTTTCATAGCTGGGTTCCCGATGTTTATCAGGGGGCACCTACTCCAATAACCGCATTCTTTTCAGTCGGCCCAAAAGCAGCTGGCTTTGCAGTACTCTTGAGAGTATTTAGTTTTGGATTTGCCGAAGTTGAAATTTTGGAGCCCACGTTCTGGGTCTTGGCGGTAGTGACCATGACCGTTGGTAATGTTCTGGCACTAAGACAGAATAACATTAAGAGAATGCTTGCTTATTCTTCAATTGCTCATGCCGGATATATTCTAATTGCCTTAACAGCCGGAGGAATAGAAGGCGTGTCATCGGCAGTTTTCTACTTGATTGCCTACGCACTTTTTAATTTTGGTGCTTTTACTGTTATTATCATGATGGAATCTCGCTCAGGAGGGACGACCGAGTTCTCAGAACTTAAGGGACTATTGAAAGTCCATCCATATCTCACTTCTATTTTAGCCCTCTTCATGTTTGCTCTGGCCGGTTTTCCGCCTACGGTTGGTTTTATCGGTAAGTTTTATATATTCTCGGCCGCCCTTAAAAATGGTTTTATCTGGCTTACTTTAATAGGCGTGATGAATTCATTTATATCCGTTTATTATTATCTTAGAGTCATAAAAGTCAGTTGTTTTGAAGATTCGGATTCTGAATTTGCGCCGATGTCCATGACTCCGGCTTTGATGTTTGTCCTTTTTATAACAATATTGGGAACGCTTGGGTTAGGAATTTTCCCCGACCAGATTCTGGAATTTTCTAAAACCGCCCTTTTTGCTTTCTTATAATTTAAAAGCTCTTCCAAAAATAACAGGGTGCCTTACCCGCTTTAAAGAAATATTTCACAAAATAAGTTAAGTCAGCTATATCAACTTCTGCCGTGCAGTTAACATTGCCTGACTCAGGTGGAACTGGTGCCCCACCGTCCTTGAAAAAGTAAGCTACCAAATAAGTAAGGTCAGCAATGTTTATCTCATCGGTTGAGTTGACATCCCCGGCTTGAATCATTGAACCGGTTAAATCACCAAATGAAAGAGCTTCATTTGTAACAACTTTATTTTCAGGTATGTCGTCATTGTTGTAATAACCAAGGTAGTCACATCCCATGGCAGAAATCCCTATTACCGTGATATTTTCCAATCCGGAACTGCCCAAATCCTTGTACTGAAATAGAATATTTCTGTCGGCGGTTAAAATAATCTCAAAATTGGCAGTTGTATCACCAAACTGATTAAAATTAGCCGGATGGTACCACTCTATAACAATGGTATCTTTATTTTTGAATATATAAATCCCACTCTCATCAACAAAGGCGGTATCAAAAATTAAGTCATTCCAGAAAGCAGAAATAAAATTATTGAGCGGAACTCCGGGGAAACTGAAATTATCAAAATATCCGTTGGCGTTGACATTTTCATCGGCAAATGATATAGCACCGTTGACACCAATGTAAACCGATGAGTATGAAGTGTCATAGTAATTAAAATCAAAGCCTAATGTTATAGGTCCTGCGGTTCCGTCATCCAGGGGATTGGCTACTATATTATTATATGTGTTCCAGGGGAGAAAGAAGCCCTTATCTCTGGCAGAAATCCAGTTATAGTCCAATTCTACAGATTTTTCTGATGAAGTCACTGCAAATGTTTCGCTGGCGCAGGGGACGGCAAGATAGACCGGAACTAAAGAGAGCGAATCTAAAGCTCCACCAGATTCTCCCCAGTTAATCCTGATTATCTTTTTGTAGGCTTCAATCTGCTCAAGGGCAATTGAGGCATCAAGAGTAACCAGAAGAGACAGAGAGTCAGCAGTTCCAATTGTTCCGCTTGTCGGTGAAACTGAGAGCCAGTCAGACGAGAGAGTTCTGGCAAGGGAATCAACAGGGTCTATTGAAAAATCAAGTGAGCTAATGTTGGAGCGATTATGAAGCCAGACTTCTATTTCAGCAGACTCAAACTCACTGATAGAAGTATCAATAACGAAAGGACTTGCGTACAGTGATGCTGGTGCATAGAGGTTATTAAATGATGCCTGTAAATCAGGTCTTGGTCCTATATGTTCGTCCGTATTTCCCAGTTGACCGGTACCGTTTGCAACCAGAATATCCCTGATATTATCTGAAGTAAGCGGTGAGGAGTACAAATTCTTGTAAAATCCTTGCAGACAGGCTGCCGAACCGGTCACGATTGGTGCAGCCGCAGAAGTTCCTCCAAAAGTTGCCGTATAATACTGGTCTTCATCATTGCCTCCATTAAAGAGTAGGCCATATCCGGCTGTATAGACGCCAGAGGCGTATCCCTGGAGGTTCACTCTTTCTCCATAATTTGAATAGCTAATTCTCTCAAGGTCGCTTGCGTGACCACTCTGGTAACCGGCTCCAACAATCAGGGCATGAGAATTACGGTAAGTTGTATCAAAGAGAGAACCGTATATAGCAAAATCATCAAAATCTTCAGCACCATTTCCGGCCGCCTCAACAACTACAATCCCTTTTGCCCAGGCATATAGCATGGCGTCATAATTTGCCGGCCAGTATTCCATGCAGACATAACCTTTCTGGTCAGCCCTCACCTGAAAATTAAAATGAGGTCCCGGAGCCTGGAGTTCAATCAAAATCAGATCTCCCCGACTCAAATTATCAACGCCAGTATAGATTGCTTCGGCTACTGAAAGAGTTGCGAATGAAATCATCCCAATATCAGCACCGGGGCAGATGCCTCTGACACCATATCCGTTGTCGCCGCCTATCAATTCACCAAGCACAGCGCTACCGTGGTTTCTCCATCCGATTCCGTCCAGCATCGGGCCGCCTATTAGCTGGCCGGCTGCTTTTTCCAAATCTTCATGACTGTCCCGCCAGGCACCTTCAATATCTATAATCTTCACTCCGGTTCCATCTCCGCCCGGTTGAAGGTTGGCATAGATGGCATCCACTCCGGCAGGAGCGGCATAAAGGTAAGTTTGAGAGGCAGTATAGTCCGGCGTGGGAGGGGAAATATCAACTGCAGGTTCGGGCGTCGGTTGGGCATAAGCAATTTCTACAGAGATAAGACGATTCAGCCGGTCAATTAACTGCTGGGCTTCAGATATAGAGGTGACTTCAATCTGGTAGTAACTGTTTAAGTCGGCCAGCTCCATTCTGCTGCTATATTGCAATTTTGTTCGTTCATTATCCAGTTCTTTTTCAGAAAAGGAACTAAACAGATTGTTCATTCTGAAATCAAGATAAGGCGAGAGGATTATTGAGGCCTCACTGATTGATTTTCTGTTTTTGGAAAATAGCTTATTACTATATTTCCTGACTTCATAGTCGTCTCTGAATTTGACAACTACATGAGCAATACTTGATTCTAATGAGAGGGTCAGTTTCACACTTTTATCAGCCGGTTGTCTTGGTATCAAATTCAGATCATGTTCAGAGGCTTGATTCTTAGTTGCAGAGTTAACTGAATTTGAAACAGAAAACAGCAATAAAGTAAAGATGAATCTTAAGATGATTTTTCTCATGGTTATAGTCTTACAATTTTATTTTCCAAATTTCTGCAGTACAAAAAAGTAATGGCGGTATCTATATTTTTAATATAGTTTTTATCCCTTTTTTGTCAAGAAGAGCCTTCTTAAGCTGGTTATCATCCTCTTATCGGCAGATTAGGACAGATTTAGTTGTCCGGTGAAAATTTATTTATTTTTTGTTCTTGCCATTATGGCCATTAATTTTAGTTATTTTTAACGGGTATTTGCCGGAAAAACAACTGGAACAAAAAGATGTTGCCGGCAGAGAGGGCATGGCCAGCATACCGTCGATAGAAAGATACCTGAGCGAGTCAACTCCAAGATATTTTTCAATCTTTTTTACAGACTTGTTATGAGCAATCAGTTCTTTTTTGGTAGGCATATCTATTCCAAAAAAACAGGGAGAGATAATTGGCGGTGAAGATATTCTAAGATGAACCTCTTTTGCGCCTGCTTCTCTGATTAGTTTGACTAGTTTTTTGGCGGTTGTTCCTCTGACGATGGAGTCATCGACAACAATAACTCTTTTTCCTTTCAGGACACCTTTGACCGGATTGAATTTAACTTTTACATCCAAATCTCTAATTTTCTGCTCCGGGTCAATGAAGGTTCTTCCAACATAATGATTCCGGATTAAACCGAGTTCAAATTTGATACCCGATTCTTCAGAATATCCCAAAGTAGCCGTATTTGCTGAATCAGGGATGCCAATGACAATATCAGCATCGACAGGATGCTCTCTTGCCAGAAGCCGTCCCAGTCTTCGCCTCACTTTATCTACGTTTTCTCCAAAAATAATTGAGTCCGGGCGGGAAAAATAAATAAATTCAAAAATACAGGCGGTCTGCCTTATCTTCTTGTGAGGGAAGTATGATTTTAAGCCTCTGGAAGAAATCTCCATAACCTCTCCGGCTTCCACATCTCTGATATACTTGGCTCCGATAATATCAAAAGCACAAGTCTCAGAAGCAACTACCCAGGCGTTGCGAAGTTTTCCCAAAGCGAGCGGCCGAAAACCGTTGGGGTCACGGGCGGCAATTATTGAGTTTTCGGTCAAAAACAAAAGAGAGTAAGCACCTTTAATCTTTTTGAGGGAGTCGGTAATTCTTTCTATTCTGTTTTTCTTTCTGGAGTTTGCTATCAGGTGGAGTATAATTTCCGTATCCGATGTTGTCTGAAAAATTGAACCTTTGGCATCCAGTTTTTTTCTTAACTCTCTGGCGTTAGTCAAATTGCCATTATGGGCAATAGCAAGATTATGAGAACGGTTTGTAACCATCATTGGCTGAATATTGATAAGGGAAGAGGCACCGGTAGTGCTATAGCGAGTGTGCCCCACAGCAATTCTTCCGGTCAGCTTGTTTATAGATTCTTTGTCTGAAAATACCTGAGAGACTTCGCCCATAGCCCGATGAAGTTTCATTTTTCCATTATCTACGGATACAATACCGGCAGATTCATGTCCGCGGTGTTGGAGAGAGTAAAGACCAAAATATGTTAATTCTGCGGCCCGGGGATGGTTCAGTATTCCAAAAACTCCGCACTTGTCATTTATAACAGTTTCTAACAATCAAGCATCCTTCCTTAATCGTTTAGGAAGTGATGAAGTTAGTAGAAAGCAAATCCGATGTCAATCCCTTTATTAGATTACCCTGCTAATCAATAACTGTGAACCGCCGTGCATTATGTTTTTGTCACAAAAGATGGTTGTTCATTTCTTGAACAGATAAAAGAGTGGAAAACAACGGAAAAAGAGTGTATTATATAAGAATACTACTTTCTTACCTGCTTGAGAATATATGCCCATATGGCATTTGGTTTGCTCAATAGCTGTTATTGGTTTGAATAAAATGGAAAACAAACAAAACGACAAATTTGACATACTTGCCCGGCTGGCTATCCTTGGTTCCAAAGGAAGAGATCTGGATAAAGTTGCGGAATCATCCCTGGCTCTTGCCTCAAAATATGTGGGGCTTACGGCCGCCTCGTTCTTCCTGTGGGATGAAAAATTAACCGTCTCAACCTCGGTTAATTCCTTTCAGTCTGATGAATCAGGCAAAGTCTTAAAGAAGCTTGAAAAGGAACTCTTTAAAGATTTAAGGAATAAGAAAAATCTAATCTCTGCATACCTCTCTTTTGATACAACACCGCCGACTCATTCTTTTACTCTTCCCTTAAGATATAAAGATAAAATCTTTGGAGCTGTTATTGGGCTTCAGGAAGGGGAAAGGACACTTATCTCCGAAGATAAATTCCTTGAGTCACTTTCTGCCTTAATTTCTTTGAACTATGCCGTATCTCTTGGAACCGATCAGTCTTCAATAAATACAGAGACAATCAACAAAGAACGAACGGCGGCCATCGTGGAGCTTGCCGTAACCGTAAACCATGAAGTTAACAATCCTTTGACTGCTATCTTAGGCAACATTCAGCTCTTGCTGCTAAAGCGGGATGACCTTGATGATGACCTGATAAAGAAGCTGAAGATAATGGAAGAGTCAGCTAATAAAATAAAAGATGTCACTCAGAAGCTGCTCAATTTGACCAACGTCAAGTCTGTTGAGTATATCAAAGGGACAAATATGCTTGATTTATCTTCTGAAGATTAATTTTTGTTAAAATGCGGAACTGCCTGAAGATGCGTTAATAATCAATACGGATATTATCACAATAAACGCAATAAATACCCCGACTATTTTTTTCACGCCTTAACTCCCATATTATCTGTTACCATATGGCAGGTTCGATTACTTTTCAATTAAAACTTTTTGAATTTAAATAAATTTTCGAGGGAAAGTTAAATAATATTTGTTTCATCAACCAATGCCCCTTTTGCAAACCGTTCCGGGGCAAGGGGGGAGATATCAATGGAAGGTATTTTGTTGGTCAATAGTTCGGCAGTTAAGAGCCCGGCGGCCGGTGCCTGCATAAATCCATGTCCTGAAAATCCGGTGACATGAAACATTCCGCCAAGCTCCGGCTCCCAGCCGATTATCGCGTGGTGGTCCGGAGTAACTTCATAAAGTCCGGCCCACTGGTTGCCTACTTCGGCTGTTTCCAGTCCGGGAATGCAATTTAATGCCCTTTCTAAAATATTATCGGTATAATCAGGGTCAACGGAAATATCAAATGAAGATTCAACATTCTTATCAGCCCAGCCGAGAAGCAGTCCTTTTGATTCTTTATGAGTGTATAATCCGGTTTTCACATTTACGACCATAGGGAAAAAAGGCTCAATAAAGTCAAGCTCACCGGTAGTTACAATCTGTCTTTTTACTGGCTCAACCGGGATTTCAACACCGGCCATTTGCCCAATCAGCTTCGCCTGAGGGCCGGCACAGTTGATGATGAGAGGAGTAGAGATTTCACCTGTTTTTGTCTTCAGCGATTTTATTACATCGTTTGCAACAACTATGTTGATTACCTCAGTGTCATATTTTATTTCAACCCCGGCTCTTCTGGCTGCACTTTCATATCCGGCCATAAATTCGTAGGGATCACCCAGACCGTCATCTTTGCAGTATGTGGCCATCCGGACATTATCTAAATTATAATGGGGGGCCAGTTTCCTGATATCATCCCCCTTGAGCATCTCAACATTTAGTCCGAGTTCTTTCTGGAGGTCGTAGCCTCTTTTAAAATTCTCAATATCTTTTTCTTGTTCAAGCAGGAACATATATCCCACCCGGTCAAACAGAGCATCATTCCAGATTTCATCCTTAAAAGAAGCAAACATTTTTTCTGAGAGCATTGACATTTCAATATTTACTTTAGTGCTGAACTGGGCTCTGATACCACCGGCAGCTTTGGCTGTGGCTCCGCTTCCGGGAAGACGTTCCTTCTCCAATAGCAGAATTTGACCAAATTTCTCTTTGGCAAGGTGGTATGCCACCGACATACCAATAATTCCTCCGCCTATAATAACGGCGTCGGCTTTATTACGCATTTTCTGTCATAATTGAGGTTATATTTTTCATTAAGGCAGAAATTAACCAATATTTGTCAAGTAATCAAGGTAGAAACGATCCTTTTGAAATGATTACTCTTTATTATGCCATTTTAATTTTGTAATTTGATTTCAATTATGGAAATCTCAGCTGACTAATACCCGGATAAATTATGGCTTCAAAACTCACGTTTAGATTAATAAGGAAGTTCAAAATCTCCGGGACAAATATATTAATTTTGCTCTCGGTCTTTGTAGGGCTTGCCACTTCCTTTGGAGCAATCGGCTTTATTTACCTGATTGAATATTTCAACGAACTCTTTTTTGGACTTACTGACCAGCTTTTGTCACAAGGAATGGAAGCTGACGCACCAAAATATTGGCTCCCCCTGATTCCGATGGTGGGCGGTCTTTTGGTTGGTCCTATAGTTTATAAATTTGCCAAAGAAGCAAAAGGGCATGGCGTCCCCGAAGTCATGAACGCTGTCGCCCGTTTGGGCGGTATTATCCGGGCCAGAGTGGCTATTGCCAAAACCCTTGCCTCGGCAATCTGTATAGGGTCAGGGGGCTCTGCCGGACGTGAAGGACCGATTGTACAGATAGGATCAGCCTTGGGCTCAACAATTGGTCAGATGTTTAGGATGTCCGGGGAAAGAGTCAAAATCCTGGTTGGCTGTGGTGCCGCGGCCGGAATTGCCTCGGTCTTTAATGCACCAATTGCCGGAGTTATTTTTTCTCTGGAAATCATTCTTGGCGATTTCACCATCAAGACTTTCTCACCGGTGATTCTTGCTTCGGTTGTTGCCTCGGTAGTTACCAGAGCAATTATGGGAGACCACCCGGCCTTTGAAGTTCCGGAATATTCGTTAGTCTCGGCTTGGGAAGTTCCACTCTATATTTCTATGGGATTTCTTTTGGGCGGGTTTGGAGTAACTTTTACAAAAACCCTGACTTATTTCGAAGATTTCTTTGACAACCTTAAGTTTCCCAATGTGCTTAAACCGGCAGTGGGCGGATTGCTTTTGGGCGGCATAGCTATTTTTTACCCCCAAGTTCTGGCTGACGGTTACGATACAATTAAGCTGACCTTGCACGGTGAGCTGTGGATTGGTCTTTTGGTCCTGTTAATGTTCTTAAAAATGATCGCAACTTCGCTGACCCTCGGTTCCGGTAACTCAGGCGGTATATTTGCCCCTTCGCTTTTTATGGGAGCTGTTGCCGGTGGAGCTTTTGGTTTTCTTGTAAATTATATGTTTCCGGAATCAACTGCCAACCCGGGCGCGTATGCTCTGGTTGGGATGGCCGGAATGGTTGCGGCTACAACCCATGCACCTATGACAGCCATGCTTATAATTTTTGAAATGACCTCGGACTACCGTATTATTCTACCGCTGATGGTCACGGTGGTTTTTGCAGCATTAACCGCCGGACGGTTATTCAGCCATTCAATATATACGGTGAAACTTGCCCGGAGAGGGATTGAGATCAAGGGAGGTAAAGATATTAACGTCCTTCGCTCGCATAAGGTCTCAGAGATTATGGATAAGAATTATATCACCGTTAAGGCAACAACTCCTCTGGTTGAGATTTTCCACAAGATTGAGCAAACCAATGAATCATACTTTATCGTTGTTGATGAAGATGAAAAGATGAAAGGAGTAATCTCTTTTCAGGATATCCGGACGATAATCTCTCAGCAGACATTGGATTTTTTAGTGATTGCTCAGGATGTGGTAAAAAGCGACACCGTTAAGCTGACGCCGAATGAAAATCTTGACAACGCCCATCAACTATTTACCTTGAGTGATTTGAAAATGATTCCTGTTGTTGAGTCCCAAGATAACAATCGGGTTATCGGTGTTGTCCGCTGGGAACAGCTCACAGATTATTATAACAAAAGGCTTCTTGAGACTTTGAGACGCTAAGATCAAATCAAGCGGAAACTTCTGATTTTATTCGTGGTTGAAAACGAGGTAAAGTTAATGTAAAAGTCGCTCCTTCGTTTTTCTCAGAATCAATTTCAAGAACTCCGTTATGGGAGGCAACAATTTGACGTGCATTATAAAGACCAATCCCGTTGCCTTCTTTTTTTGT
>JACZYS010000208.1 GCA_022570975.1 Candidatus Zixiibacteriota bacterium
GACCTCATCCTCAGATTCTCCGCACTTTCCGAACCCGACGCGGTTTATTCGAAACCGATGAAGAAGTTCTTAAATGACTTTATGGCTAAGCACAAACGCGATACGGCTCTGGAGGCCCGTAAAAGGTTATTCCTCGACACCGTCAAGCGTGTGCGCGAAAATCTGGGTCCAAGCTTTCGTAGGCCAGGGTGCCGCCTGAAAACAATCCACGTAAATAAATTTGTTCTGGGGTAAACGGATTTTTTGTTAATGGTTTTTCTATGAAGAGTATACTCCCTGTCATCAAAAGAAATAGAACTTCCTGACTTCAATCCGTGGGCACCGACAATCTGGATATAATTATTCCAAAAATAAGCGATTCCTCTTGTTCTGGGGGCCATCTTAGGCGAAACAGAGACTGGTTGACTGGACGGTTTTTGTAAGAGTTGTTCACTGACGGTGGTTTTGTATGTGCTCTCATCTCCTGCTGAGCTCTCTGGGGAAGAGCCAATATTGGCAAGAAGGTTTTCTTTTTCTTTTTCTGAGAGATATAGATCAGTATTATAAAGTTTGTTTTTGATTTCGCTAATTTGGGAGCTTGATAAAGATTTTTTCTGGTCTGACCGGGAATCTTTTTGATCAGAAATGTCTAAACTTGATTCACTTTCCGTATTCTTGGAAGCAGAGACCGGGTGCGTTTCAGGACCTACATAGCTGCTATAATCAGCAGAACCGGAGGTTCGGAAAGAATCATCAGCCGAAGTAACAGGAGACTCAATCTCAAGGTCATCAGAATCGTCATCAGAAAACTTCTTGGTTCCACCTACAAATTCAGGGCTTCCGGAATTTGCTTCTCTTATCTCAAAATCCGGATCGATATTTGAATCATCTTCTGGACCGGGTCTTTTTTTTTGGCTGTCTTTATTATTCATAATATTCTGAAATTCAATAAGTTGTCAGAAAGGCGTCCCCTATAATTAAGACTCTTTAATTCTCACTTACTTTATCCTTTTTTGCTGTAGATTTGCGTCAATCTTCAATAATGAAATTATCGACTGAAAGGATAATTTCCTTTAACAAGTTAAATTGCTCATTCGTCTAATAATTTGAAAGAAATGTACTGTTAGTCAGCCAAAAAAGACTTGACACTTAGCGAGGAAATAGCTTATAATTAGGGCTTCAGTAATTCTGACGGTGCAATATGCCTCAAAATACCTTAGGAGGAAGAGATTAGATGAATAGATGCCAACTTTGGCTTGCAAGTGCTGGACTAACTGCATTGCTCCTGGCACTTTTTTCTGGCTGCAGCCAGCCAGATGATGTACTAATTGATTATTCAAATACTGATTTTTACTTAGAGAGTATGGAAAATTTCCCGAGCAGCTATGAAGGTATGATTTATGAACTCTGGGTTGCCGGCTTTGAAGATACCGTTTCTGCCGGTAAATTTGGCTATGATAATATTACTCGTGAATTTTTGGATGAATCTGGGAATATTAGAACTGATTCCAATTTGTTCCATATTGATTCTGACTTTTTCACTTACCGTGCAATATTTATTTCTGTTGAAAAATATCCCGATGCAGACCTAATGAGTCCTTCTGCTATTATGTTAATTGATGATGCAACCGATCCGGAAGAAGATGCATTAAGACTCATATTTCCGGAAGTTTCTGATACCCTGCCTCTTTGGTCGGCAATTGCCCGGTATAATATGGAATCAACTTCGGATGACTCAACTTATATCAAGACTGGTCCTTTGAAAGTTATTATAAATACAAGAGATAGTGCCTCCAACGGTTTTGGGCTATGGTTTGCAAATTACCAGAGAAGAGGCGACTCTTTGAGAGACACAACCAGAGCAGACAGCATTATTCCTACCCTGACAATTAAGGATATTGAAAAAGATACTACTATCATCTCAGTAAAAGCAGTGTCCAATATTAGAGTTGAAGTAATTGCCAGAATATTTGGACTTGATACTTTGCAGCAGACTGTTGTCAGATTTGACTCAATTATGGATACTTCCACTACTAATCCCCATGCCGAATGGATTTTAAATCTTTATGTGGAAACCGTGCCGGATATTTCTGAGCCTCCCAGAACATTGGAATATGACTTGTTTACACAGGATGAATTTAGACTTCCAGATTTCACTTCGTTTGGCTGGACATACAAGGCCTGGATAGTGTCTCCTCATCTTGATAAGAATGTTTTTGGGGCAATGAACCCTCCCGGCTGGAGAATGCCTTACAATGACACAGTAAGCAACTATTATCTCATTCCGGGCGATTACGGCGGTATCATCTCATTGGGAACTTTTGCTACCATTGATGATAAAAATAACGACCCGAATTTATATACTCTGACAGATCGCGTACCGCCCGTTCCCGGAGATGATCTCTTTCAGAATCTTCCCGGCGCAAGTTCTCCCATAAATCTGATCCCCGGTTCCGGGAACAACGGAACTGTATTCATTACATTGGAACCACTGGTTTTGCAGGGTAATGCCTCGGCTACAAATTTTCCTTTGTTCGTATTGATTGATGACCTGCCTACATTGCGCACACAGGTGACCGAAGATGACCAAAGTTTCAGTATGAGAAACTGGACCGGAAGCTCTGACCCGGGAAGAGGATTCCCAAAAGTTAAGGTCTCAATAACAAGGTACTAGATAAATTATTTGATAATAACATAGCCGGCTTTTGCCGGCTTTATTATGCCTGAATTTGTGATAATCTTCACAAAATATTACTTATTTAACTTGATTTAAAAATAACTCTCCGATATATTCGGGGCTGGTTTTTTGGTGAAAATAGGAATATTAACTGACATAATTATTAGGAGTTTTTGATGGATGTTGGCTTACTTTCAGTAGCTATAGGTGTCGCGGGGTTAATCTTTGCACTCTTGCTGTTTTTGTGGATCAAAGGAAAACCCTCCGGAACAGACAAGATGAGAGAGATTTCTGAAGTGATTCATGACGGAGCAATGGTGTTCCTCAAAAGAGAATACACATATTTGGCTCTATTCATTGTTGTAGTATTTGGCCTGCTCTTTTGGAAAACAGAGCCGCAAACCGCGTACTCATTCGTAGGTGGAGCGCTTTGTTCAATGCTTGCCGGATTTATTGGTATGAAGGCAGCAACAAGAGCAAATGTCAGAACAACCGCAGCGGCTAAAGATTCCGGACAGTCTTTGGCTTTATCTATTGCTTTCTCCGGTGGAGCGGTAATGGGTATGGCTGTGGCCTCGCTTGGACTAATTGGAATTGGTGTGGTTTTCTATTTCTTTGGTAACCCGTCAAGTGCATCAGTGATTAGCGGATTTGCTATGGGAGCATCAACGATAGCCCTGTTTGCTCGTGTCGGCGGTGGAATTTTTACCAAGGCTGCCGATGTTGGTGCTGACCTGGTAGGAAAAGTTGAAGCCGGTATTCCCGAAGATGACCCCCGTAATCCGGCTGTTATTGCTGATAATGTTGGTGACAACGTTGGCGATACGGCAGGTATGGGTGCTGACCTTTTTGAGTCTTATGTAGGTTCTGTAATCGCAACTATTGCCATTGCTGCCACTTCAACTGCTATTGCAGAAGGTACTCGTATAGCCCACATGCAGCTTCCATTGCTTATTGTAGCTTTTGGAGCTATTGCCTCAATGCTGGGAATTCTTTCGGTGCGAGTCTTTTCCAAAATGAATGCCGCTGCCGTATTAAGGCTAGTGACCTATGTTGGAGCGGTGGTCATGTTGATTGCGGCCTGGATGATTATTGACCGCGACCCGAATCTTAGCTCTAAAATTTTCTGGGCCATTTTTGCCGGCAACATTTCCG